>JAKBCQ010000241.1 GCA_021807585.1 Planctomycetota bacterium
GTGTTAAGATATCTCGATCCGTAAACAACTTGCGCCCTCCCCGCGACGATCGGCGCGATCAGCGCGGGATATTCGCGGGGGTCGACCTCGAGGTCGGCGTCCTGGATGATCGTCAACACCCCCTCGGCCGCGGGAAGCGCCGACCGGATCGCGCTCCCTTTGCCCAGGTTGCGTTCATGTCGGATCACTTTGATCGGAATTCCGCGCGTCCGCCTCCAATCGTCGATCACCCTCGGCGTTTCGTCGTCGCTGCCGTCGTCGACGAGGACGATCTGATGATCGATCGGGCTCGCCGAAACCGCGTCTAAAACATGAGCGAGCGTCATAGCCTCGTTATACGCGGGGATGATTACCGTTAACAACGGCCGATCGGTTTCGCGAGATTCCGCCGACCGATTGGAATGCGCGTTCACGACGTTTTCCCTCGGTTCTATCAGCGCGAACTCGTCTCGCTTCCCGTCTTCGACGCCATCCCGCGAAACTCGTCGGCGGCGATCGTCGACTGGACGAACCGCACCGATCCGTCGCCGAAAAGCGCATGAAACCCGTACGCGTGCGGATAACCCCCGAGATTCGGCAGCAAACTCGCCGCGTCCGTCCCGAACGAAAGATCCCCCGAACTCGCCCACCCCAAGCTCGTCTTCGATTCCGAGGTCAAAATCGTCCCCGAAACCCCCTTCAAAAACGTGGCGAACCGAGTTCCCCGCGAATCCGATAACGCCGAATTCTTTCCCACCAAAGCCTGATGATATGTCGTCCCGGGCGCGGCGAGCGACCCGCTCGGACATTCATAAACCTTGGGCGTGATCAACGCCGCCTTCAAGTTTGTCGGCGAGTTCACGGGCTCGTTGATCGCAAATTGTTCATACAAGTTGTTTTGTTCGAGATACGGCAGAATCGCGACCCGCCACGAAGCTTTCGCGGGCCCCGGCGAGGAGAGCGACGCCGGAGGCAACGCGAGGTTCGTATCGTGAAAACGAATCAACGCAATCCCTACTTGCTTATAATTATTGGCGCACATGGTTCGAGACGCCGCCTCGCGCGACCGCTGAACCGCGGGGATCAAAAGCGCCGCCAAGATTCCGACGATCGCGATCACCACCAAAACCTCGACGAGCGTCACCCCGCGAGTCGATCGCCCCGATTCGACGCGGTCGTCGGCTCGCCGGCCCGCGATGGATTGACGAATCATGGAGATGAATCACCTTAAAGATTGATGTACGATACATAAACTGTTGTGGATCAATTAGAACGAATCCCCCGAGACGACCTCGCGACCGTCGCGCGTGCTTAAACTCATCCAGATGTGAGGATCAATCGTTTGTTTGATCGTTCTCACGCTTCCGTCGGCCATAGCCGCGTTGACCGCGGCGGGGTGGTACGACGACGCGGGTTTGAGCATGAACCACCAGTTTCGGTCGCGAGCCGGCCCGTTGAAGAGCGTTCCGTCGACGCAGCACGTTCGGTTGGGGAGCCTCGCGGTGTTGAACCAGTTCCGCCACAACGTCCCTTCCATCCACGGATAACCCTTGAACCGCCAGTAGCCGAACGGGAGCGGCCCCGTCCGCCAATCGACCCCCTCGCACATCGAAACCGCGTTCGCGAGCGAGGTCGTCGGGCCGATCGGGCCGACCTGATAACACTCGGAATAGCGTGTTCTGCTCAGCTCGGACTGCGGTCCTAGCGGGCCCGCGGCGACCTCCGACACAAGCAAAGTCATGCTCAATCCGTCGACGACCGAAGCGAACCGGATCAGTCCGATCGGCGGGTCGGGGGGAGCGGGATGTTTGGGATCGTCGCTGAGCGTGCGGCCGAAAAGACCGTCCCACCGTTTGGCGTAAGGCCACCACGTTCCCGCGTTCCACGCGTAATTCGTCGGCCAAAATTCGAGATGTTCGTCGGTCCATTCGGGAAGCGCGCGATCGGCGTAGATCTCGGACGGACAAAGGAACGTATCGACCCTGGTTTCTCCCGCGGTTTGCGAAACCGCGTACATCCAAGCGGGAGCGCGCCCCGCGGGGCCGTAGCCGGGAATGTTGAGGACGATAAAGTTGATCGAATTGTAGATATTCCGTTGATCAAGATACGGTAGAATCGCGACGTGAGGCGAAAGGTAGCCCGGCATTTCGCCGAGCGGCAGGCAGTTCCAATCGCCGTGGTAGCTTTGAACGGCGAGCGCGATCTGTTTAAGGTTGTTGACGCATTGGGCGCGCCGCGCCGATTCCCTGGCGTTTTGCGCCGCGGGAAGGAGCAGGCCGATCAAGAGCGCGATGATCGCGACGACGACGAGCAGCTCGATGAGCGTGAAAGCCGGGCGTAAGCCTTGGCGATGGCGAGCGTGGATCATAAGAACCTCGATCGAGAAACGATCAGGTGGAATCCGCGAACGACGAAACATCAATTATGACGCGAGTCGTGCGCCGCGTCGATAGCGCACGATTGAAACGACGACGATCAAGACGACGATCGCGGCGGCGATCCAATAGCCGATCGTCCACAAAGAGACCGATCGACGCTTCGGGATCGGTTTGGTTTTATTCAAGCCGTTTCTGTATTTCTCAATAATGTTTTGATTCTTTAATTTATAAACGACCGATCCGATCGGAATTTTCCGATCTTCAAAAATGTGATCGGGAAACCGCGGATTGAGTTCGACGTTGGTAAGTTCTATGCGCTGTTCGCCGACGACGGGACATTGATGCGATTTGCGATAGGCGAACTCGTCGTGCGTCAAAACGACCATTTTGACGGGAAACCAAACGCCTTGATCAATTTGATCGAATTTTTCGACGCGTCCTTCGCAAGTCAATTCGCCTCCCACCCTCGACGCGCGCGCCTCGAATCGAACCGGAAGATAATTCTTGGCGATCGCCAGCCACAACGTCGCTCGATCCCACTCGACACGATCGTTCGGATAACGATCGGTGATCTCGACCAGAACCTTCACGCACGTTTCGTCGTCGATCTTTTCGATTCCCAGAACTTTGGATTCGACATCGAGATTCATCAGTCGTTTATATTTTTTCAGTTCGGCGCCTCCCTGGATATATTCCGATAGGGGAAAATCCAAAAAGAGTTTGTCTTTCCCCAAGAGCGAATGGACGTGCCAATAATCCCTTGGCCCGGGAGGGTCGTCGACAAGATTGACGTGAGTCTCATTGGCGATTTTGAACACGTGCGACCCGTCCGAGATCGTTTCAAACGATCGATTCGATGAATCCCCCTTCACGCCGATCGAATTATTATGTTCAATCCAACGCACCGATCGATCTTTCTGGTAATAGTTCATTTTTTTAGTATAAGACTTTAAAACAATCGGGATTTTCATCGCGGCCGAACGCTCGTCTAATATATAAACATCAATATAATCATATTTAATATTTTTATATAATACTTCGTTCGATCGTACGCATTCGACGACTTCGCGCAGGCTCGGAGTCGGAACGACGTCGCCGACGATCAAGAGCTTTGACGCCAAGGCGAGAAGAAAAATCATGTTCGTCCATCCTTTATCATAAGTTCGATCGATCTGTTTGTCGATTTTTACTCCGAGCATGATCCGTACGACGAGTTCGGACCCGCCGTGACCCCTCCCGACGACCCGCAATGGCACGCCTCGAAAGTACAATCTCCAAATGGATAGGAATGATTGCAATCCCAGGCGGTTCCTCCTCCGCACGGCGATTGAGGATAGCCGTCTTGTATACAGTCCGAACCCGCTTGCTCTTGAACACATGCCGCGAAGCTGAAATTTCCAGACACTTGCATTGCGGTACAATACCCTTCTGATACGAAAACAAGGCAGTCGTCGCACGACGCGTTGACGCATACAGCGTACGACATCGTTCCGGTAATCTGACCGAATACCATGGAGTTGAGGAACGACGACGAGAAAACCGAAAGAATGACGATCGCCAAGATCGAGATCGTCTTGAGATTACGCTTCAACATCGGAATGCTCCTTGTGGTTGAAAAACCGAATCAGTTCGACCGAAAGGTAAAGGTCGAGCCGGGGATTGCCGCGAGATTATTGGATGCGATCGGTTGATCGAATGAAATCGCGTTGGATCTCGATCATTTCACTGAGCATACGGAATACTCCTGTGAGTTGGATGATGGATCATGAAGCAAGTCGTTTGAATCGAACCGAGCGAACGATCGCGACGATGATGATTAAGAAAACTCCGAATCCAAACAGAATCATAAAGATCGATGTCTTACTCTTTCTTGCACGATCGACTTTCACCGGTTTCGTTTTGGTAATCCCTTTGATATATGTCTCGATGATATGACCGTTCTTCACTTTATGCACCTTCGCTCCATCCGGGATGCGGTTTTCATGAAAAGTATCGGGCGAAATCTTGGGATTGAGAGAGGCGTCGGTGATCTCAGCGATATAAGTATCATTCAATTGATATGTCTTATTTTGATAGAAAGCGGTTTCGTCATATCCTTTCGACGTCATTTTGACCGGAATCCATATTCCGTGATCGAGTTCGACGAATCGCTCGACCTCAGCCTCGCAGACGATTAAGTTTCCCATGTTGTTGTCATAAGCGACGATCTTGACCGGTAGGTAATTTTTCTCGGTCGCAAGCCAGATATTGCGATATTCGATGTCGACCTTGCCGCTCTTATACTTATTTTTGATATCGACGATGACTTTCAGACACGGTTCATCGCCGATTCTCTCGAATCCGACGACTTTCGCCGAAAAATCAAAATGTTTGGTTTCTGGATATTTTTTCATCGAATCGCCTCCCGTGATGACATCGGAAAGCGGATGGTTCATCAGAAATTTCTCCTTACCCAAAATCGCATGCGGATAATAATAATCGGTCTCCACGGGGGCGTTGAGAACGATGTTGATGGATTTATTACCGAACTTTCTAAAAATCGTTTCACCATCGTAAGCCGAGAGCTCTTCGTAATGCGAAGGTATATCGGTTACCGATACCGATTCCCTTCGTTTCACGGTTCTGAATAACGCATTCACTCGTACGAAATCAATATCTTGCACGAAACGATCCAATACTTGGGGGAATTGACGAAAGGTCGAGTTCTTTTCCAACCGCATTGAGCAGCGATAATGAAAATGAATGTTCGTATAGAAACTTTCGTTGTTCCTAATGTTCGTGACGACCTCGTCGACAGTCGGAAGACTCTTCGATCCGGTTGAGTCGGAGATGATCGGCGAAAGGGGTCCATTCGAATTATCGGAATGGAAAATCCCGAAAAACGCCGCCAAGATCGTCACGATGGATAGAAAGATCAGATCGCCGATCGACATAATAAGAACCCCTTAATGAAGAGATCGTTTATAAGACAAGCTTGTTCAACTCAAGTCGCGCAATCGGCGGCTTTTGTAGCGTCCATCATAGTCACCCCATTTTTGGATGTACAGTTGCAGTTGTCAAAGACGCATCCTCCTTGATAGATTCCATTACAATTCCATATAGTGCCGGAGTCGCATGTTATATCCATCAATCCATTCTGATCACAGTCATTAGAATTCT
>JAKBCQ010000242.1 GCA_021807585.1 Planctomycetota bacterium
CCAGAGCGATCGGAAACAACGCGCCGCGTCGTGACCAAACCCCGTGATCACGCGCCGAGGCGAGCCGCGCAAATCGATTCCAACAATTTTAAGTCGCGATCTGATCGCTATGATCAAACGTGAATACAACAATCCGCGGAATCGGATCGGGCTTCGCCTCGGCGCATCTCGGGTTCCAATTATTATCGGTATTCTATCAATCACGCATATGATTAGGATGATTTTAAGATTTGTTTGTTTCGCACGCGTTTGAAGACGCCCGCGACGACGAGCTCGGCGAGCCGTTCGTCGGGTCCGAGGGTTTCGACGCGGGCTTCGAGGTCGTCTCGTCGAGCGGGTTCGACGAGATGAACGACATGGCGTCCCTGGCGCAACGTTTTGAGGTCGTTGGCGATCGTCAGATCGGCTCGGTTGTTGCGGCAGGCTTCGAGAGCCGCGGAAATCAAATCGGAATCCTCGACATTCGACAACAATTTGAAGCCGACGAGATAAACATTCGGCGCCGAGTCGCGGACCGAACGGATCACCTTGCGAGTGGGCCGGCAGTGGATATCGAGCGAACGCAGGTTCGATTTGATTTTGCCGGGAGTCGCGATCGGCTCGAAATCCGAAACCGCCATCGCCAAAAACGCGACGTCGATCGGTTGATTGATCAGCGTTTCATGTAATGTTTGTGCGTAAGCTTGGACGGTTCCTTTGGGGAGCACGCGGGGATGGAAGCGATCGCGCACATTTTGATAAGTTTGAGCGAGATCGATCAGGCGATTCGCCTCGGCTTGGGGGTCGGCGGCGTCGAGGTTGAATCGCGCCTGTCGGTCGAAGGGGAGCAAGGCGGTGGGGGTCGCGATGTGCCAGACCGTAGCGCCTTGGGCGAGGCACGCCTCGCCGATCCGCGCCGCGAACGATCCCGACGAAACGTTGGTGATTTGTCGAACGTCGTCGATCGGCGCGATCGTTCCTCCTCCGGTGACGACGACGTTCATCGGTTCGCCGCCGTATCCGAGGATTGTGCGCGAGATAACGGCTTGAGAATGGAGATCGACGCGGTCGCCGCCGCTTGCGTCGAGGGGCTTACGGGGCTAGCTTGGCGTGACGACGCGACCGCGTGGGGCGTATCGGTTTGGGGGATCGTTGATCGAGGTTTATTCATGAGTTTCGCCGGCATGGAAGAGATCGCCAGAACGTTATACGAAGAGACGGCGCGGTGGCCGATTTTCGATCCCCATTCGCACATCGATCCGCGCCGACCCGCGGCGCGCAATTTCGACGAAGTGCTTGGATACCACTATTATACCGAGTTGGCGCATTCGGCGGGGGCGCCCGCCGAACTGTTCGCCGCGGGGGTCGCGCCGCGCGATCGCGCTCGTCATTTATCGAACTATTTGGGTTCGATCTCGAATACGATCCAATATTCATGGCTGATTGAGATTGCGCGCACATTTCACGATTGGCCTGGGGATTCGATTGATCGAGCGACGATTGACGAACTTTACGATCGCGCCGATCGTTCGAACGCGGGTTCGGAATGGGATGATCACGTTTGGAAGCGGTCGCGTCTTGAGGAAGTATTCTTGACGAACGAGTTCGACGATCCGCTCGAGGGTTGGGATACGTTAAAATATGTGCCGTGTTTGCGGACGGACGATTTGGTGTTGAAATTGAATCGGCCGGGGACGGTTGATCGGCTGAAGCGTGCGAGCGGGGTCGACGCGGGGGATTGCGCGAGTTTGAAGGCGGCGTTGGCGGCGATTTTCGAGAAGTTCACCAAGAGCGGGGCGCGCGCGTGCGCGATCAGTCTTCCTCCCGATTTCCGACCCTTGAGGGCCGAATATAAGCGGTGTGCGACGCCGGTTCGCCGCGCATTGCACGGGCTCGACTTGCGCGGCGACGAGGTTGACGACGTGCGTCGCGTCGTCTTTTGGATGCTCGCCGAGCTGTGCGCCGATTTCAGGCTGCCGTTTGATTTGATGATCGGTCCGGTGCGCGATGTTTATCCCGCGGGAGTGGCGGGAGGGCGTGATTTGTTCGATCGACGCGTGAGCCTTTATGATTATCGAGAGGTTTTCAATCATTTTGCCGGCGTGACGTTTCCGGTTTCAACATTATCGCCCGACACGGGGGGTGAGTTGGTTGCATATTCGTGGATTTTCCCCAACGTCGTTCCGCTGGGTCATTGGTGGTATTCGAATATTCCGGCGTATATCATGAATGATTTGAGGGCGCGGTTGCAGGCCGTGCCGCGGAATAAGATCGTCGGTTATTATTCCGACGCGTATAAACTCGAGTTCGTCTTGCCCAAATTCGAGATGTTTCGTCGCGTTTTATCGCGGGTGTTGGCGGAGGATTTTGTGGGGGGGCGGGGTTGGTCGATTGAATCGGCGGTCGAACTGGCGAGGGAGATTTTGCTGGAAAATCCTCGTCGGATTTTCGCTGGGGGGAAACGCTCGACCTAAAAGTGGTATAATTCACCGGCGTCGGGGGTTCGCTTGCGCGGATGCGTATTGCGAGCGGAACGACCCTCGCCGTTGTTGCGACCGGCAAGGATTTCATCGTCGGCAGGGAGAGCCTCATTGATTGATTTGTAGCGTTTTGATTCAAAGGTGATCGTCATGGTTGCGCATCGATTGTCAAAAATGTTCATGAATTTACTGATTGTTGGGTTTACGATTGGAATCACGGCTTCGGCGTGGGGTCAATATCGGCGCGGGCCTGGGATTTCGTCGGGGAGCGGCGGCGGGACGGGGACGGGGACCGAATCGGGTTCGGGATTGGGGACGACGGGGACGGGATCGGAATCGGGCTTTGGTTTGGGGACGACGGGAACTGGGATTGAATCGGGGGTTGGGGGAGCGCGGCCTGGGATGGGCGCCCCGCTTACGGGTCCGTTCACTTCTCCCGAGCGTCGCGGGATGCAGAATCGGACGCGCGGCGGGTTTTCGGTCGGTCCTGGATCGGGGAGTCGATCGCCCGATTCGCCCGCGTTGCTTGATTATATCGGCGATCCTTCGATCAACGAACTGGCGAACGGCGAGGCGTTGACTCCTGAGAAGATGGAAGAATTGATGGGTCGCTTGAACGCGAGCGTGCGGGGCATTCCCGACGACGGCGATCGGGCGCTGGCGCAGTTGCGGATCGCGCGGTCGGCGATTATGGGGAATTCGTTCCCCGAGGCGAGGCGATCGTTGGAGCAAGCGGCGCGGTCGGCGCTTCGCGTGCAAGATTCGACGATTCGCGACTTGCGGCTGATGGCGACGGTGCGAACGTGGCTGATATTGGCCGAGTTCCAGATTCGCGAAAGCGATAAGAAGCTTGAACCGATTGAGACTTCGAAGTTTCCCGTCGAGCCCGCGCCGAAGACTGAGGAATCCGCGGGACCGGTGTATCGCAACTACGATCGGATGACGCCGTTTCGGCTGGCGATCTCGGATTGGGATCGAGCCGCGCGGCTCGCGGCGACGCTTGTGAACAAAGATTACCGGTGCGATACGCTGTTCCACGTGGTGCAATCGGCGGCCGAGGAGGGAGAATCGCTCGGTCTGAAGTTGCAAGTCGTCGACAGCGATCGCCGCGACCTGAAAGCCGACGTTGATGCGATGTGGCGGCTGACCGATCTGTTGTTCGCGAGCGCGGCGGAACACGCGAATCTGATCAACGTGCCGACATGGCGCGATCATGCGTTGCTCGAGACGGTCACACGAGCGGCGTATTGCGATCAGTTTCATCGAGGGCTCGCGATCGCACGGTCGATCCCGCGATCCGAAATCAGGACCGACGCGCTCGTGCTCGTCGCCGAAGGGCAAGCTCGCAGCCGACTCGTCGACGACGCGACACGAACGTATCAGGAAGCCGCGACCGCGGTCGCTTCAATCCCGCTCGATGATCCCCGCGCCACGCTCAACGGCGTGCTGATCGATAGCTTGATCTCGGTGGGCCGGTTCGACGACGCGCGAGCGAGCGTCTCGCTTTATCCCGACGCCGCCAGAAAACTGGCGGCGTTGGGGGCGATCGCCGAATCCCAGGGGCGGCGCGGGCTAGCCGATCAAGCTCGGGCTTGGATCGTGCGGGAGGTCAATCCCGAGTATCGGCCGCAATTGCTCCGCAGGGTTGTCGACGGCGTTCTTAATTCGATCGATTTGAACTCCAGTGGATCGTTTATGTTGAGGGCGAAATGAACGACGCTCCCCCGAGGAGCGCGGTTCTAAACGGTCGATTCAAAGAAGAACTGATATCTGTCCTTGGCGGCGCGAATTCCGGCGTGAAACGCGCTGATATCGAAGCCGAGGACGAAGAGTCGACACCCCAGGTCGTACACGTGACGCGCGTAATCGGCTCCTTTGGGGACGATTCCCCACGGTTTGCCGGCGTTGCGGCACGCCTTGGCGATGCGTTCGATCGCCGCCAGGCAGATCGGGTTTTCAAAATCGCCGACGACTCCGAGCGTTTGGCTCAAATCGGCGGGGCCGACGAAAATGAGGTCGACGCCGTCGATCGCCGCGATCGCTTCGACCTGATCGAGCGCCGCTTGTGTTTCGATTTGAATCCCCAGGAAGGTTTGCGCGTTGGCGCGAGCGACGTATTCGCCGATCGGTTCGAGGCCGTAGCGGCCGTCGCGATTGCCCCCGTTCAGGCCGCGGCGGCCGCGCGGCGCGAACTTGGCCCATTGGACGGCTTGTTCCGCGGCCGCGGCGTCTTCAACCATGCTGATGATCAGCCCTCCCGCTCCGGCTTCGAGCGGGCGCATGATCGACGCGTAATCGGTCGCCGGGAGGCGAACGATCGGGTCGAGCCCGTGCGGCTTGGCGACGAGCGCCGCGATCTCGATCTCTTTCATCGAGAGCCCCGCGTGCTCGACGTCGAGCCAAAGCGCGTCGAACCCGCCGTGTTCGCCGACGACATCGAGCAACTTGGTACTGAACAACTGCCCCAAACCGAACATCCTCGCGACATTCCCCGCCGCGAGGATCTCCTTGATGCGAGCCATCGAAGTTTCCTTGTGGATGATTTCGGCGGTCGACCGTCGACCGACGCCGTTCCCGCATGTTACCTTAATCGAGTCGCCGCGGCGGATCGACCGTCCCGATTCCGTCGTCGCGACGCGGCGAAGTCCGCGCGTCTCGGCGCACCGCCGACCCGACATCGTGAATGCATCAATGAATATGATCACTGGGTTATCGGTAAAGAAAGATCGAATCGATTCGTTGGAGCGGGGCCCGCTTGGCGACGATCGATTACGATTGGCGTTCGACCGAGTGTATTGGCGGCTGGCGCTCGGCGTTTTCGTTTTCAGCGAGTTTCAAACTTGGGCGTTCACGTTAAGGGTGGCGCCGTGGGCGCCCCTTTCGCGGCGGATTTGGTATGTCTTGTTTCAAGCTCCCAAGATGTTTTACATTGCGCTATTAATCGCCGGATTGGCGACGGTGGCGATCGATCTGATTCTTCGGTTTGTCGTCGATCGGCTCGTGCGTTACTGGGCGAATCCGCGCGGGGTCGACCCC
>JAKBCQ010000243.1 GCA_021807585.1 Planctomycetota bacterium
GATATTATCATTAGATGATACATCAATCGGATCGTCGGTTTTTTTTCCGGAATCGGCGAGATGTTGTTTTTCGAGAAACGCGAGGATCGAGCGGGCTCGATCGAGGAGCGGAGCGGGGACGCCGGCGAGCTGCGCCACATGGATTCCGTAGCTTTGATCGGCGCCGCCGGGGACGATCCTGTGTAAAAAGACGATCGATCCGTCTTGATCGCCGACCGCGACGTTCGCGTTCCGCAACCTCGATTTCGTTTTCTCGAGATCAACGAGTTCGTGATAATGCGTGGCGAAGAGAGTTCGACATCCGATCACATCATGAATATGCTCGGTGATCGCCCACGCGAGCGAGATTCCGTCGAACGTGCTGGTGCCGCGACCGATTTCGTCGAGGATCACCAGGCTCCGGTCGGTCGCGTTGTTGAGGATGTTGGCGGTTTCGGTCATCTCGACCATGAACGTGCTTTGGCCGCGCGCCAGTTCGTCGCTCGCGCCGACGCGCGCGAAAAGCCGATCGGCGACTCCCACGCGGGCTCGACGCGCAGGCACAAAACTACCCATTTGCGCCAGCACCACAATGAGCGCTGTCTGGCGAATATATGTGCTTTTCCCGGCCATGTTGGGACCGGTGATGAGGAGGATGTTTCCGTGTTCGGGGTCGAGATTGAGGTCGTTGGGGACGAATCCTCCCGCGGGCATGATCGAATCGAGTACGGGGTGTCGACCCTGGTCGATTTCGAGGATCGGCTCGGCGGTGAGTTCGGGTCGAACGTAATCGAGCGCGACGGCGAGCTCGGCGAGCGCCGCGAGGGCGTCGACGCGGGCGAGGACCGATCCCGCCTGGACGAGCCTGGGCGCCTCGGCGGCGACTCGATCGCGGAGGGTTGTGAAGAGTTCGAACTCGAGCTCCTTGGCTCGGTCCTCGGCGCGGAGGACGCGGTCTTCGTGTTCTTTAAGCTCTGGGGTGATGTATCGCTCGGCGTTTTTGACGGTCTGTTTGCGGATGAAATCGGCGGGAACGCGCGACCCCTGAGCGTGTGAAACTTCAATAAAGTAACCAAATACTTTATTGAAGCCGACTTTAAGGTTGTTGATGCCCGTGCGTCGAATTTGCTCGGTCTGAAATTTGGCGATCCACGATTTTCCGCCGCGTGCCGTGTCGCGGAGTTCGTCGAGGTCGGCGTGAAAGCCGTCTCGGATCAACCCTCCTTCTTTCAGTTGGAGCGGAGGGTCGTCGACGAGCGTCGCCTCGATCGATTCACGAACTTCGGGGCATAACTCTAAACTTTGATTTAAATCGCGGAGCAGGCTCGCCGAGCGGTTCTCGATTTTGGCTTTGATCGTAGGCAAGAGCGAGAGCGTGCGCGCGAGCGCGACGAGATCGCGGGGCGACGCTCGTCCCGTTCCCACGCGGGATGCGAGTCGTTCGAGATCGCTCACGCGGTCGAGCGTTTCGCGGAGGTCGCGACGGAGCTCGGATTCGCGAACGAGTTCGGCGACGGCGTCGAGCCTCGCCTCGATTGCGTCGAGCCCCGTTAATGGGGAAGTGAGCTGTTCGGCGAGCAGCCTCGACCCCATCGGCGAGCAAGCGCGGTCGATCACCGCGAGGAGCGAGCCTTCGCGTTTGCCCTCGCGGATCGTCCTCGTGAGCTCGAGGCTGCGCCTTGTCGTTTCGTCAAGCCCAAGAATGCTTTTGCGTTGAAATGGCGTGAGTCGAACGAGGTGCCCGAGCGACGCGAGCTGCGTTTCGCGCAGGTACGCGATGAGCGCTCCCGCGGCGAGCGTTTCGATCGATTCGTCGTCGACTCCAAAGCCTGATAATGTTTTCACTCGAAAATGATCATGGAGCGCGTTGCGGGCCTGATCGGGGAGGAAATCCCACGACGGCCTGACTGTGATCGCGATTTTCGAGAACGAATCGCGAATCGGTTGCAGCCAGGGCTCGCCGAGGCTCGTCTCGGAGACGATGAGTTCGGCGGGGGTGATGCGAGCGAGTTCGTCGAGCAGCTCGCGGCGCATGACGCCCGTCAGGGAGAAGAATCCCGTCGAGAGCTCGACCCAAGCGAGTCCGAGCTTGCCGCGCACCTCGACGACCGCGGCGAGGTAATTCGACGTTTTGGGGTCGAGGAGGTTGTCGTCGGTGAGGGTTCCGGGGGTGACGATCCGGACGATTTCGCGTTTGACGAGCCCTTTGGCTTCCTTGGGATCTTCGACCTGTTCGCAGACCGCGGCGCGAACGCCGAGCTGGACGAGTTTGGCCAGGTATCCTTCGAGCGCGAAGTGGGGGAAGCCCGCCATTGCAACCGCGTTTTCCCCTTTTTCACGCGAGGTGAGGGTCAGTCCCAGCAAGCTTGAGGCGCGTTCGGCGTCGGCGGCGAACATCTCATAAAAATCCCCCATTCGAAACAGCAGAAGCGCCTCGGGGTCGCGCTCTTTGAGCGCCAGATACTGCCGCATCATCGGGGTTTGCGAGACTTCGTTCATGACAGAGAGAAGCACTCAAAAAAATAAGGACAGGCGTCGCGCTGGTTCGACGCCCGTCCATTTATTGGTTGGAATCCGATCGGCGCGATTAGAACTTATCGAGCGCTTGCTGTTCTTCGTCGTAGATTTCGAACACCTGATCGAGGCGGGTGATGCGGAAAACCTCAAGGAGATCGGGGTGAATCGAGCAAAGTTTGAGTTTGCCCTTCACCGCGCCGACCTTCTTTTTAAGGTTGATCAGCTTGCCGAGCGCTGCGCTCGAGAGGAACTGAACGTTGCCGAAATTGAGCAGCAGTTGCTTATGCCCCTCTTTTTCGACAAGGCTGTAAAGTTGATCGCCGACTTCCTGGATGTTCTCCTCGGTCACGATTTTGGTATCCACGAAGCTGACGACCGTGACTCCGTCGATGTTTTCGAGACGGAGATGACGGCGGGGAGTTTGCGACATCGGAGAACACCTCTCGGGACGAATTCGTAGAAAAAATCGAGCCGGTCCGGTTCATGATAAGATAGAAAGAGGCGTATTGAACTCCAACTTGGAATTCACGCTCTTCCTGTCGGAGAAAATCCACCTTATACTGAAGACACGCTCGATTTCAAGTACCCGCCGCGGGAAGGATCCCCCACCCGCAAGGACGTAACGCCAAGCCTCGCCAACCAAGGACCGTCGGTCTGGAATTCGCGTTTGAATCGCCACAACCGGGCGATTCAGTTCGGTTTTCGTCCCGCTTACCGCCGGAAATGCTGTCCCCATCGAGGGAGGTCCGTGAAATGAATTCGCACGACTTCGCCGATTCGAGAGCCGATCGCCTTCGCCTCCTCGGCCGATCGCTTCGTCGCAAGATCGTCTTCGGTCTGGCTTCGGCCCTTGGTGTCGGGCTTTTCGTTATATCAATATCACATTTAAATGATTCTTGGGCGCGAGGTAAGCCGGCTCGCGAAACGCACATGATTTCGGCGGCTCATCGCACGAGCTCGGGGGTGCTGGTGATCTGCGGCGGCAAGCTGACGGCGGCGATTCAGCGACGGTTCGTCGCGCTCGCGGGAGGCCCCGCGGCGCGGCTCGTCGTGATCACGACGGGGCACCAAACCCCCCTCGGCCCGGAAGCGCCCGTCTACGAAAAACGGTGGGAGAATTTCGACGACGACGTCGCCTCGCTCGATTTTTTCAATGCGCAATCACGTGCCGAAGCCGATGATCCTAAAATCGTCGCTCCGTTCCGTACCGCGACGGGGGTATGGATCGAAGGGGGCAAGCAATCGATCATCGCCGACCGTTATCTTGGGACGGCGGTCGAACGCAATCTCAAAGAGATCCTCGATCGCGGCGGAG
Organism: Planctomycetota bacterium; assembly: GCA_021807585.1. Lineage (GTDB taxonomy): Bacteria > Planctomycetota > Planctomycetia > Isosphaerales > Isosphaeraceae > JAKBCQ01. The sequence continues at coordinate 3,812 of JAKBCQ010000243.1, forward strand.
TCGTCGGCGGCCATTCCGCGGGCGCCGCGGTGATGTCCAGGGTGATGATCTCGGGCGGACGCGAAAACGCCGGGCTGGCGCGCGGCTTCGACCTGCTGCCGGGATTCGTCGTCGATCAACATTTTCTTAAACGTAATCGATTTAAACGGCTTCGCGGCGTGCTTAAGAAGTTTCCCGATCTCGTCGGCCTGGGGATTGACGAGGAAACCGCCGTCGTCATTGAAAATAAACGAATGCATGTTATTGGAGAATCTTACGCGGTCGCGTGCCTCCCCGATTCTTCGACCCGAGCCGGCGCCGTCGAGTTCATGAAGGAGGGGGATGAAACCGATCTGGCTTCATTACAAACCGCTAAAGACGTCGTCATCACTCACGCCGATAATATCGATGCGCTTGAACACATCTCGCCTCCAATCGAAATCGCCGAGATTTTCTCCGACGCGTCCCCCGACGCCGAAGACGACGCCGAGCCGACGCCGATGGGAGCTCGACCGATCGTCGCCAATCGCCAAGTCGCCGACGCCGATCACCGCGACCCGGCCTTTGATCACCACGACCCCCGCCGTGGGCGTCGCGATATCGGCGCGACGCAATATTGATCATCTCCCCCCGTCGAACCTTCAAACCCGACGGAATTCCATTGTTTCGATATATCGATATATAGTTAATTTAATTGTTCTTCGATTCTAAAACGATGCGCGGCTCGATCTTGGGCGTTCGATCGAATCACGTCGTCGAATCGGCTCGACATGCCGGCGGTTCGACGATCGTTTTGTTTTAATAATTCGTCGACCGATTTCGTGAGTCGAATCGACGGGATTTCGTTCCCGCCGCGCCGCCAACCATCGCGGCCGGCACGACTCTCATGGCGTGGCGATCCGCCGACCTATCTTCCGCCGCGATGATCGCGAGCGTGCTATCGTTTTCTTTGAGAACGTGAGACGGCTCCAGGTTAGAGAATAAGGATCGGTTTTTCATGCCAACGATTAGGATCCGACGCGATCCGCGTTTCTTGACGGCCGCCGTCGTTTCGGCTTCGCTCGCGGCGACGGGATGCACGTCGCGAAAGGCCGACGCCGAGCGGACGTCTCCGCCGACGGTCGTCTCGGTCTTCGAGACGCGACGAATGAACGTACCCATCGTCGCCGATACGAACGGGACGACGCGCGCCCTTGATGAAGTATCGATCCGGGCGCGGGTTCGCGGGTTCCTCAAAGAACGGCATTTCACCGAGGGAAGCGACGTCAAAGCGGGGACGCTGCTGTTCGTCATCGAAGAAGATAAATATCGAGCACAAGTTGATTCGGCCAAGGCCAAACTCGCCGAGGCCGAGGCGTCGCTGGCGAAGGCGAAACAATCGAAAGCGCGCGAGATCGCGACGGCGAAATTGATGCTCGATCAGGCGCTTTCCACGCTTGCGCAGATCGAGGAGAGGCGACAAAAAGTGCTCGATCAACGCCGCGCCACGTCGCGCGAAGATCTCGATCGCGCCGTCGCCGACCGCCAAAAGAACGAGGCTCAGGTCGAGTCCGATCGCGCGAACCTCGATCAAACCAAAGCAGACTATGATGTGAACATTCTAGCCGCTGATGCCGAGGTCGCCGCGATGCGGGCGGAGTTGCGCTCGGCCGAGATCGACCTCGGCTACTGTCGAGTCTTCGCGCCGATCGAAGGTCGCATCG
>JAKBCQ010000244.1 GCA_021807585.1 Planctomycetota bacterium
GGATTTAAACGTTATGATATCGACACGTTTGTGGAATTCTACCGCGTTGAGTTTGAGCCTCGCGGGGTTGTTTTTTGTTTCCGTATCGGGTTGCGGCGGCAAGGGGGAGGGGGTCGACGACGCCGTTGTTACCCCGGCGCCGGGCGAAGCCGCCACCGCGGGCGGGGGCGGAGGCGGGGGCTCGGCCGCGGCGACTTCCGAGAAGAAGCCCGATACCGCCGCCACTGAAACCAAACCCACCGCCGACGCCGCTCCGGTCAAATCCGAGGGTTGGGGAACGCTCAAAGGCCGCGTCGTCTTCGACAGCAGTCCTCCCGTCATGAAAACGCTCGTCCCCAAAGGCGCGACGAAGGAACAATATCGCGACGGCGACGTTTGCGGTAAAAACGAAATCAAATCGCAATTCGCCGTTGTTGATCCCGAGACCAAGGGCGTTCGATTCGCTCTGATTTATATTCCCAAACCGACATCGGTTCACGACGACGCCAAGAAAGCCGCGTCTTCGGCGTCGATCGAGTTCGATCAGCGAGGTTGCGTCTTCGACCCGCACGTCGTGTGCGTGATGAAGGGCGCCAAGCTCGTCCTCAAATCGAGCGATCCCGTCGGCCACAACATCGACGCCAAGATGCGCGCCAACGGAGCATACAACAAGTTGATCGCCGCCGGCCAATCGATCGATTACGCGCCTTCGACCGCCGAACGCTCGCCGTGCAAGGTTGTTTGTGATATTCATCCGTGGATGAGCGCTCATTGGATGGTGCTTGATAATCCCTACTTCGCCGTGACCGACGCCAAGGGGAATTTTGAGATCAAGAACGTTCCCGCCGGCACGCAAAAGGTCGTCGTTTGGCACGAGGCGCTCCAGAAGGGGGGCTTCCTCACCGCGGCTTCGGGAGACGCGGTGAACGTCAAGGCCGACGGCGAAACGACCCAAGAATATAAGATCGAAACGTCGAAGCTCGCGACCGAGCAATAAGCGATTCACTCGGATTCGTTCGATCGCGCGGAAGCGTTTGATTCAAGCGCTTCCGCATTTTTATTTTTCTTGTATGCATATTTTCTGATCCTAGATGTGGTTCGCCGCCGGGTTCGCCGATTCGCGAGAGCACGTCGTTATTGCATGTTGATATTTGGGAATGCTGATCTTTGGGAGGCTTCGTCATCGGGAGGCTTTCTTATACTAACCCGACGCGCAAGCGAGGGGTATTTATTCAATTATATATAAGTTATTATTCTGGAAGATAAAGACCCTCGCTTGCGCGTCGGGTTAATATACAGAAATATCATGCGTCAAGCCGGATCTCATGATCGATCATCGATCTTCAGTTAAAATTCCGGCCGGTTGAACGGGGTCGAAGGTGAATTTCGGATCGTCTGCGATCTTAAGGATCAGCAAAACCGGGATGAACGGTTTCCGGTGTCAAGATCAACTTTTCATCAGCCGAGGTTCGCCGTCCCAAAAATCAACCCTCCTGATCGCTCCCGGACTGAGCGCGACGAATCCGACGTCCAAGGTTTATATTATAATTGCTTATTTCATTGAATATTATGAAATAATATCGTCATTCCGATCGTCGGCGCCGAGCCAACCGGTCGCGCACGCATGATTGTGTTAATTTATCTTAATCTCGGTAGGTGATGACGACGCAACGAATATTAAGAGCGATCGGATCAGGAAAATGACGAGTCAACCCCGAGTTTTCATCAGCCCAGATTCGCACTCCCAATTCGGCGCCCCCTCCCTAATCGCCTCCCCCTCCCAATTCGGTTCTGCGCGGTGAACCGACCCACTCATCAAACGCGTGAACCCGTCGCCCGCCAAACGCGCGAACCCGCCGCGATCGCTCGCCGCGAAAGACCGTTCCCCTTCGACTTCGAGATGTTATAATTCAGTCCTCGCCCGATCGCTCGGCTTTAGGCCGCCGAGGAGGTCGATCCAACCCGAAACTCAGCACCGAGGTCGTTCCACCATGAAATTCGATTCCCCCACAGGCTTGATGATCGCCGCGGCTTGCGGCCTGTCGGTCGCGGCGTTCGCCGCGGCCAGGCTCACCCGCCCCACGGTCGCCGCCGCCGTTCCACCCACCCCCCGCGCCGCGATTGCGCTCCATGCCGAAGCCGCCGCGGCCTTCGGATCGATCAAAGGACGACTCGTCTGGGGCGGATCGAACATTCCCGAAACCAAAATCCTCGTCAAAAAAGGACAGGCCGACGTCAAAGACGACATTTGCAAAACCGAAGACCTTACGTCCAAAGCCCTCATCATCGAACCCAAAACCAAAGGGATCGGCTTCGCCTTCGCCTATCTCCTTCAGCCCAAAGGAACCAATCCCGAAGCCGAAAAAGCGCTCCTCGCCAAAAATCCACAGGTCGTGATCGATCAGGTGAAATGCGAATTCGTTCCGTTCGCCACGGCGCTCCACACGGGCCAAAAAGTCTTGCTCAAATCGAGCGATCCAGTCGGTCATAATGTGCATACATATCCATTTAGTCAAGCGGCGATCAACACGCTGATTCCGCCGATGCGCGAGCTCGAAACGAAGTTCATGCCCGAGCGCAGGCCCATCTTCCTCAAGTGTGATATTCATCCCTGGATGGAATCGTATCTGATGGTGTTCGATCACCCGTTCTTCGCGGTGACCGCAGCCGACGGTTCGTTCGAAATCCAGGGTGTTCCGGTCGGCGAGCAAAAGCTCGTTCTCTGGCAAAGCAAGATCGGTTACGCGACGACGGGCGGATCGCGCGGCATGTCGGTCACGGTCAAAGCCGATCAAGCGACCGATATCGGAGAGATCAAACTCGATCCCGCCAAGGTGAAGAATTGATTCGTTCAAGACGCTCGGCTATCGTTCTGTAACCCCCATAAATCTCAAAGGGTTACGGCCATCGGTTTGGGGGCGGTCGGGCGCACGTGAGGCGGCGATCGACGACGTTTCTGAAGCGCCCGCGACGGTCGTGTCGATACTATTCGCGCAAGGATGCGCGAACGACGCGTCGACCGTCCTGGACCGTTCTCGGCACATGCGGGAGGATTCCGTGCGTTACGACCGAATTGTATCGTTCTTATCGGCTCTGGTTGTTCTGGCGGGTTTCGGTTCCTCGGCCTTCGCGGCGCGGTGGGCCGACGCCCTGTTCGACGAGCACGGTCACGATTTCGGCGCGGTCCCCCGCGGCGCGATCGTGCGTCACCCGTTCGTCCTCAACAACCGCCTCGCCGAGGCCGTGTCGATCATCGACGTTCACGCTTCGTGCGGATGTACAAGCGGACAAGCGAACATGTCGGTCGTCCCTCCCGGCGGCCGGGCGACCGTCACCGCACAAATGGACACGCGTAATTTCGTCGGCCACAAGGCGACGACGCTCTTCGTCACGGTCGTCTCATCGAGCGGCCGCGAGGCCGAGGTCCGCTTCAACGTCTCGTCCGAAATCCAAAGCGATACCGTCCTCAATCCGGGCGCAATCCACTTCGGCGTGGTCATTAAAGGTAAGCCGACTCAACAAACGTTAACAATTGAACATCTTGGATCGATCGATTGGAAGCTGGTGCGGATGGCGTCGTCGAGTCGCGTTCTCACGGCCAAACTTGTGGAAACGGCGCGGAGCGAATCGGGCGTCGGCTACTCGCTGACGGTCGGAGTCAAGCCCGACGTATCGGCGGGGATCATCGATACCGAGATCGTGATCTCGACGAGCGATCCCGCGACCCCGCGGATCCCCGTGCGGGTGACGGCGCAGGTCATCGGCGATATCACCGCGACTCCAAGCCTCCTCTCGCTCGGTTCGGCGAAGGCGGGAACAAAACCGCGCGGCAAGGTGCTCGTGCGAGCGAATAAGCCTTTTCAGATCGTATCGATCGAAGGCGCGGGAGAAGGTTTTAGCGTAACCGGGGCGAACGATCAGCCCGTGCGGATGCATCAGTTGACGGTCGAATACGACCCCTCGAAAGGAACGCTTCGGGGCGACCTGAAACGGTCGTTCAAGATCGTCACCGACCTTCCCGGCGAACCCCCCGTCGAGATCACGACGACGCTTCATGTCGACCCCTGAACGAGCGCTTGGGCGTGCCCCTTCGGCGATCGCGAAGTTTTGAAACGCTTCTCGGTCGCCGATTCGCGATACCCCCCGAGCATCCGAGCGGCTACATTAAAGAGGCGTCGCGTAAGATGCGCACATCGAGCGCGCGTTCGACGTTGTCCACGATAAGATCATACCAACCCGACGCGCAAGCGAGGGTCTTGTATCTCTTATCGTGATCGTGATCATTCTTTCAACATCATTGGATCAGCCCTTCGCTTGCGCGTCGGGTCTGTATCGCGACGCGGCGCAGCCGCGCGAGGCGTTTTGATGCCGCCGACCGAGCCAGCAACCCCTCGATCCGTCGTTCGTCCCCCGTTTCGCGTCGCGCTCGCGCAGATCGAGCCCAAACTCGGCGATCTCAACGCCAACGTCAAATTGCATCTTGAACAAATCGAGATTGCTCGAAGTCAGAACGCCGACCTTGTCGTCTTTCCCGAGCTTTCGCTCACGGGTTATTACCTCCGCGATCATGTCGTCGAGGTTTCAGAGCCCGCGGGGGGCGCCAAAACCGCCGCGATCGTCGCGGCCTCGGCCGAATCCGCGATCGTCTTCGGCTTCGTTGAGGAATCGACCGATCACCGGTTTTACAATTCCGCTGCGTTCGCCGATCGGGGAGCGATCGTCGCGGTCCATCGCAAGGCGTACCTGCCCACGTACGGCATGTTCGACGAACAACGCTATTTCGCCGCGGGAGATCGCGTACGCGGCTTCGACACGCGGTTCGGCAGAATCGGACTGCTCATCTGCGAAGACGCCTGGCACCTCTCGTGCGGGCTCATCCTCATGGCCGATCGAGTCGACGTGCTGATCGTCGTCGCCAATTCGCCCGGCCGAGGAGTCGAGGGCGCCGAACTCGGCAGCAAGCTAAGTTGGGATATGCTCACGCGAACACTTGCTCAATTTTTGGGAGTCGCGGTCGTTTTCGTCAACCGGACGGGTTACGAGGACGGCGTTTATTTTTGGGGAGGGAGCCGGGTGATCGACGCGACGGGGACGATCGTCGCCGAGGCGTCCGAAGGCTCGGCCGAGGTCGTGATCGCGACGGTCGACCCCCGCGACGCGCGCCGGCAACGGATCCTCGCTCCCCTCGCCCGCGACGAACGAATCGATCTCACGATCGCCGAACTCTCCCGCGCCCGCGATCGACTCTTAAAGGAAGATCGTCATGTATGAATCGATAAAAGGTAGGTCGATCGTCGATCCGCTTGAAATCAACGCGCAACTGGTTGAGCGAATCCTTATCGGTTTTTTGCGGAACGAAACGACTCGCGTCGGTTTCACGCGGGCCGTGCTTGGGCTTTCGGGGGGGATCGATTCGTCCCTCTCGGCGTATCTCGCGGCGCGTGCACTCGGCCCCGAAAACGTTCTCGGCGTGATGATGCCCTACGCAACGTCCTCGCGCGAAACGAACGCGCA
>JAKBCQ010000245.1:0-1809 GCA_021807585.1 Planctomycetota bacterium
GACAATTTCATACCGGTTAATCCGACAAATCGTGTGTTTTTGGTGTAGGATATGAGAGTCTGATTTAGTATAAAATATAATCGATGAATATGCTAGGGGATTAAGGATTCGACCAGGATAATCTAGTTGACGATTCCTTGATTGAGTTCGATCTCATTCTGCTTCACCTGCGAGTGAATGAGTTCTTTGTGAGTGTTTCGAGTTTTTTTAAATTTCAATCGCGCAGGTTTTTCGACGAGAAAATAGACCGCCAAACACATCAGAATCGTGAACGACGCATAAACGGCCATGACCGCGATTCTTACAAATAAACTCTTATGTTCATAGTTTCCCGGCTTAAGCAGTCTAATCATTACCCTTAAAGCTATAAAATGTGTCATATAGAGGGAATACGAAACATCCCCAAGAGCCATCAACTGAGGAGATGTCCAAAATGAGGAACAATTGTCTGCCATCCACGCGAGCAGACACACGAGGGATACGAATCCGACCATCAAAATGATGGTCGACTGTCTGGGTGGAAGAAATAATGTCGATACTATAAGCAGGATTCCGAGAATCTCTGGAGCATATCGAAACGATCGATTCTGTTCGGGGTTGGTCGACAGGCAAGAGTAAATCGCGCATCCGGATAGAAAAGTGGGCGCCACACATATTAAATGTTTGAATAAACCATTGTAAGGAATAGCATATATGTAAATCATTCCAAAGGTACAAGCTATCAGCAAGAAAATCGACGTGCGCGTCGACTTCAACGCGCTCCTGAAAATCATCCAAAATATAGGGAAAAGCAAATAGGCGAACCATTCCGAACTGATGGACCAAGCGGGGTAGTTCCATGTGAACTGGAACGTTGGAACCCATGCCTGAATAAGAAATAGATTTTCTATAAAGGTAGATAAACTATATGACGAATTGGGAATTGAAACCCCGCTTCTACGTGCGAGGACCCATAAAACAAGGGTTAAGAACAAAGTAAATAAATGAACAGGGTAAATCCTGGCTATCCGAGCCCGGAGAAAATCGAAATAATCGGCGTTCGACGAATTTATGAACCTTCTCGCGTAGTTATAAGAAAGTACATAACCACTTAAGATAAAGAATCCGGCCACAGCCAACGGACCCGATTCCATAAATGATTTGAGATTGATCGCGATCGGAAAGAACTGAATGACGATATCCCAAAAGTGATACAATAAAACCCATAACGCTAAAATCCCCCGTAATGACGTAAGGGAATGGATCGCTTTGACGCGGCTCTCGATCATGGTTGTCTTAAATCTCATTTCAGACAATGTTTGAATCCTTTCGAGATCGTCGATGATTGCAAACAATCCTCGTCATGATCCTCCAGATTTACTATAGCACCTCGATCTAGCTTTTATCAAATGATTGGGGGGAATTTTCGATGAATCTTGTCGCATTCGTTTTACCTGCACGCGTTCAAAATTAGATTTGTTCTAGCATATCGCCGCTTTAAAACGGCCTTTATAGCGATGTATGGTATCAAAGATGAGGCGCCGTTTGGCACGAGCAACCTCTTTGTAGCATATCTTAATCACGCGATCGCTCGATTAAGCGGATACCGATTTTCCCGACGACATATCGCGCCGTGAACGCCGCGGCGGTGTGAAAAACGACGTTGTAAGCGACGAGTCCCAAAGACAAAAGCGTGAAAACCGCGATCCCTTCGATCGTTGTATATCCTAACGCTAAATAAAAGATGTCTTTGATTCCTTCGTCGATAGGAACGCCGATCGCGAATCCGAGCGGAAAAAAGGCCGAAGATATCACGCCGGACGCGATGCC
>JAKBCQ010000245.1:1819-5487 GCA_021807585.1 Planctomycetota bacterium
TTCCTAAGATAAACGTATGCTTGATCGATAATCGTTTGCGGGCGGCACGAAGCAGTTTCCACGTGATCCAACCCGAAAGCGCCGTGAGCGCGGGATATCCCGGCGATCCGACGATCGATTTGACGCCGAGAATCAGATTGTCGAAGAAACCCGGGAGCGCGAAAACGAGCGTCGCGACGACGCGATCGATCTTCTCCATCGATTTCGCGCGGAGAATGTCGGGCATTGGTCGATCTCCCTTCGGTTCGCGACCTGCCGATTGAGAGAGTAGAGCGTCGATTGTATTACGATTGTAACGAGACCTCTACCGGTTTGTCGAGGGGGGGTGATTCGTGCGTCATCGGCCTGATGGAAGCGAGACTGACGGGAAGGTCGACTTTGGAGAAGCCTTTGAGTGACGATCGATCGATTTCGGATCCTCGAACGAATCGAATCGTCTGATCAGTATCTCGCGTCGACGGCTTGAGTTCGTCACAATATGATCGACGATATTGGGTCGCGACGACGACCGGGGGAAAATCGTCCCCTTGCTTCCGTAACGATCGATCCTTCATTTTGATGAGCAACGCTATGAAAACACTCACCGCGATCGCGCTCTTATTGATCGGTTCGTTAGCCGCGACGGCCGGGCTTTCGCCGCATTCGGTTCGCGCCGCCGAGCCGGCTCGAATCAAAGGGCTTTTCCTGGGCGATAAGGGGCATCACGAACCCGCGTCGCGGTTTCCCCAGCTCGCCCCCGTGCTCGAAAGCCGCGGGATCGACCTCGAATACACCGAGGATCTCACGGCGCTCAATCTCGCCAATCTTGAAAAATATGATTTCTTAATGATTTATGCAAATTCCGAGCGGATCGAGCCTGCGCAGGAGAAGGCGTTGCTCGATTACGTGGCGGGGGGTGGCGGGTTCGTGCCGCTTCATTGCGCGTCGTTTTGTTTTCTCAATTCGCAGGCTTACGTCGATTTGGTCGGGGCGCAATTTTGGAAGCACGCGACGGGAGAATTTGACGTCAAAGTCGTCGACCCGGGTCATCCGATCATGAAAGGGCTAAAGCCTTTTCATACGTGGGACGAAACATATGTGCACAGAAAACACAATACGAAGGATCGAACGGTATTGCAGACCCGCGCCGAGGGGTCTTCGGAGGAGCCGTGGACGTGGACGCGGACGCACGGCAAGGGGCGGGTGTTTTACACGGCTTACGGTCATGACGAGCGGACGTGGGGGAATCCCGGGTTTCATGATTTGATCGAGCGCGGCGTTCGGTGGGCGGCGGCGGAGGGGGCGGTTTTTGATTCGAGGCCGGTCGTTGCCGCGGTCGAGCGTAAACCGTTTGAATATGTTCCCGCGAAGGTGCCGAATTATCTTCCCGCGGCGCGACGATGGGGCGAACAGGGTGATCCGTTCAACACGATGCAGAAGCCGCTCGACCCTTCCGAGTCGATGAAGCACATGGCGTTGCCGCGTGGATTTCGGGCCGAGCTGTTCGCGTCCGAGCCCGATATCGCCAAGCCGATCACGATGGCGTGGGATCATCGCGGTCGGCTTTGGGTCGTCGAATCGTTCGATTATCCCAACGCGAAAAAGCCCGAGGGGCAAGGGAGCGATCGGATCAAGATTTGCGAGGATACCGACGGCGACGGCAAGGCCGATAAGTTTACGATCTTCGCCGATCGATTGAGCATTCCCGCGAGTTTGACGTTCGCGCGGGGCGGGGTGATCGTTCATCAGGTTCCGCATACGCTGTTCCTCAAGGATACCGACGGCGACGACAAGGCCGACGTTAAGGAGACGATGTTCACGGGTTGGGACACGGGGGATACGCACGCGGGTCCGAGCAATTTACGCTGGGGTTTTGATAATTGGATTTACAGCATCGACGGTTACGCGGGGTTTAGCGGGACGATCGGCGACGAGCGTGTTCGATTCCGGATGGCGATCTTCCGGTTCAAGCCCGATGGATCGAAGCTTGAGGTGTTGCGGAATACGAACAACAATTCGTGGGGGGTGGGATTCAGCGAGGAGGGGCTCGTTTTCGGGTCGACGGCGAACGGATGTCCGAGCGTGTTCATGGCGATTCCGAATCGGTATTACGAGGCGGTTCGGGGTTGGTCGCCGAGCGTGCTCGAGAGCATCGCCGATACGAATCGGTATTGGCCGATCACGGACAAGGTGCGTCAGGTTGATTGGTTCGGCGGATTCACCGCGGCCGCGGGGCACGCGCTTTATACGGCTCGCGAGTATCCCAAGGTGTATTGGAACAAGACGGCGTTTGTCGCCGAGCCGACGGGACACCTGACCGCGACGTTCACGCTCGAGCCGCGCGGCGCGGGTTTCCGGTCGCACAATTCGTGGAATCTGCTGGCGAGCGACGACGAATGGACGTCGCCGATCATGGCCGAGGTCGGTCCCGATGGAAACGTGTGGATCATTGATTGGTATAGTTATATTGTTCAGCACAATCCGACTCCCCAGGGTTTCAAGACGGGTAAGGGGAGCGCTTATGAAACGCCGTTGCGTGATAAGACGCACGGGCGGATTTATCGGATCGTTCACGAGTCTTCGAAGCCGTACACGCCGATTCAGTTGGATCCCGGGAATCCGACGCAGCTCGTCGCGGTGCTAAAAAGCACAAACATGTTTTGGCGATTGACGGCGCAGCGGTTGTTGGTGGAGCGTGGCAAGACGGATGTCGTACCGGATTTGGTGGAGATGTTGGGGGATAAGACGGTCGACGACGTGGGGTTGAATCCGGGGGTGATTCACGCGCTTTGGACGCTTCACGGGTTGGGTCGATTTGACGGGAAAGACGCCGAGTCGATTGCGGCGGCGAGCGCGGCGTTGCGTCATCCTTCGGCTGGGGTTCGTCGCGCGGCGATGCTGGTATTGCCCGAGGTCGAGCGGACGGGAGTCGATCTTTTGGGCGCGAATTTGCTGGAAGACGACGACGCGCAGGTGCGGTTGGAGGCGTTGTTGAAGATCGCCGATCTGCCTGCTTCGGAGATGCTTGCGAAGCGAGTTGCGGAGTTTCTGGCGAGCGGCGGCGCGGCGGGCGATCGTCTGCTTGCCGAGGCGGCGACGAGCGCCGCGGCGAAGAATGCGGTCGGTTTTATCAAGGCGATCGCGGCGCGTGATTTTGGCGGACGGGGTGTGAACGCCGAGACGATCGCGATCGCTGGGCGGGTGTCGGGGCATCTGGCTCGGGGTGGGGACGTGAAGGAGGTTGAAGCGATTCTGACGCCTCTGATTGGTGCGAATACGAAGATACAGAACGCGGTGATCGCGGGGTTATCGGACGGCTGGCCGAGGAATCGCAAGCCCGGTTTGAGCGAATCGGCGGATCAAGCGATTGTGCAATTGATGCTGAAATTGTCGTCGACCGAGCAGGCGCGTGCCGCGGCTTTCGCCGAGAGGATCGGCGCGAAGGGGATCGAGAAATTCGCGGGGGAGATCGCGGATCGGTTGGCGGCGACGGTCGCCGACGAGAAGGTTTCGGACGGCGAGCGGATCGACGCGGCGAATCGATTGATTATGTTCAAGCGAAACGCGATTGAACCCGTTAAGCGGTTGCTGTCGATCGTCACTCCGCGAACGTCTCCGACGTTGGCTTTGGGTCTGATCGACGCGGTCGGTTCGAGCGAGAATCGCGAGGCTGGAGAGGCGTTGGTCGA
>JAKBCQ010000246.1 GCA_021807585.1 Planctomycetota bacterium
AGGAGCATCTGGTAAAACGACGACTCTTGCAAAAGATTCATCGACGAAAGCCTCCTCATCAGGTCCTCGATCTGTTCGCGTTCGATTCGTAACCCCGCCATGAGCAGAGACGCCACCATAATTGTACTGGCCGTCGACGAATCCGTCTCGTGAATCATACGTTCGTCGATTCGACGTAAGACGGTCGGGACTGCTTCGTCGGGAATGTTCGCCAAGGCGGCCATCGGCAGAATCGCCGGCGATCCCTTCAAAATGGCCTCGGCGTCGAGCTTCCACAACCGGATGACGGGATAACGAAAAAACGTCACCACGCCGAACCCCTTGACTCTTCGTACGTATCTCCCGGTGAATTTTCTGGAATCGGCCGATGGGCGAAGCAGCGTTAAGATGCTCAACACGGGTAACTTGCCGGCATCCGCAATCAACACGTTCGAGCGAAACATCCGCCGGATCGTCTTCTTTCCCCGCGTGGATTGGTTCTCGATGTGAATCAATCGCGGCTCGGGTCCGTCGATCTTGAACACCTTGTCGACGTCCGATTTCACCGTCGAAACCTCGGTATTGACGGAGGTCACGGGTCCGTCGGGATCGATCCCCAAGAACACCAACCAAGCGACGGGATCATAATCCATCAGCGTTTTCATCGTGATGTCGAACGGCTTGTGCATATTCGATTCCAGAAACGTTGTAACTCGATCGAAGGAATGTCTGAATATCAATCCTACCACGTGTTCGACCTGTCCGATCGCGATCGGGCTTGCCGCGTGGTTTTGGAGTCGTTGAGAGGGTTTGATTTCTTTGGGGGGTGTGGGGTTCGAGGGTCGACTTGGGCGCCGATTCGTGACGTTTCACGGTGGTATCATGAAAACATTGCGCCCGCGTGGCTGTCGCGGGTTGACTCGGCCCGGCGACTTCATAAACTAGGTAAGAATGATTTTCGAACTTTCGTGCGCTCTCCGAAATAACCGAACCCTTCGCCTCCGCGAAACGTAACGCTTATGAAGGGCCTCACGTTGGCCAACGACCTCGACGCCCAAACCGACGAGGAGTTGTTGACCCGATATCGCGACACGGGCGGCCCCGAAAACTTCGAGGCGTTGGTGCATCGCTACGAACGCGAATTGTACCGTTACCTCGTTCGTTACGTGGGCGATCGAACGCTCGCGGATGACGTCTTCCAAAACACTTTTTTACAAGTTCATTTGAAGCGGGGTCTTTACGAGGACGGTCGACCGGTTCGTCCGTGGCTTTATGCGATCGCGACGCATCAGGCGGTCGACGCCTTGCGGAAGATCGGTCGGCATCCCACGGTTAGCCTGGACAATCGCGTCGCCTCGGGGGATTCGAGCCCGGCGGCGCTGGTCGACATGTTGGTCGGCGACGATCCCGGCCCGCTCGCTCGGTTACGCGAGGACGAGCGACGCGATTGGGTTCGCCAGGCGATCGAGCGATTGCCCGAAACCCTCAAGCAAACGTTGATTCTCGCGTATTATCAGGATCTCAAATATCGCGAGATATCCGAGATCCTTGAGATTCCCGTGGGCACGGTTAAATCCAGGTTGCACGCCGCTCTCGCCAAGCTTCAGGAGATGGCGCGAACGGCGAATATCGATGAAAACGGTTGATCGCTATGAACGCTACCGAATTGCTCGATCACGCACTGGGGCGCCTTGAGGGCGCCGAACGCGAACGGATCGAGGAGCTTGCCGCCTCCGACTCCACGGTCGCAACCAAGCTCGAACTCGTGCGACGAAGGATCGATTGGTTGCTCGACGACGACGTCGACGATTCCCTCCTTCCTCCCAGGGATTTAACGGCGCGCACCCTCGCTCGGGTCGCCGACGCCAAATCGCGGTGGTCGATTCAAGAATTCGTTCCCGTACGCGTCCCGTTTCGCTGGGCCGACGTCGCGGTCGCCGCGACGATCCTGGTCGCCGGAGTCATGACGCTCATCCCCCCCCTCCATCACAGTAAAACACGCATGGATCAGGCCGCGTGCGCGCTCAACCTGAGGCAGTTGGGGGTTTCGCTCGCGCAATACGTCACCTCGCATCGGTCGTTTCCCTACCCCGATCCCGAGGGGCCCGCTCCCTACGCCGGCGCGACGACTCTCATGCTCAAAGAAGCGGGACATCTTTCGGATGAAAGTGTGCTCGATTGTCCATCAAATGGACGACGCGACCAACGCGATACCCCCCGGGTCCCGGCGCTCGATCTCGAAACGATGTGTCGACGAGAGGCCGCCAACCCGCTATCAATGCGTCATATGTTTTGCAGTGATTACGCTTTCTCGTTGGGATATCGAACCGCTCCCCAGGATTCGCCGCGGCCGATCCCCGCGCTCTTGACCCAGCGCGTCCCCGTGATCGCCGATATCCCCGCGCACGACGAATCGAAGCACACCATCCTTGAAGGAAACAGCCCCAATCATCACTTCCGCGGCCAAAATGTTTTATACACCGACGGCCACGTCGGTTGGCTGCACGATCGCCGGGTCTTCGGCATCGGCGACGACGACGTCTTCATGAACGCGGCGCGACGAGCCGAGCCCGGCCTTCACGCTCGAGACGCCGTCCTCGTTCCCGGCTGCTTCCGCATCGACGGCAAATAAATTGTTCACACCACGATCCGATCGCCTCGTTCTCGTCAAACCAAAATACAAGGCTCGGAGACGACCTTTCGCCTCCGAGCCTTCGTTCGTTAAAACGTCAAAACACCTTCAATCGATTACTGGAACAACCGGGGCGTCAGATCGCGCAAGTAATGACGCCAGTTGATCCACGTGTGACCCCCGCCGCTGATCTTCATCTCGTGCTTGATCTTGTGTTTGTCAAAAAGCTCGGCCAACGATTTCGATCCCGCGAGCGCGAAATCGGCGTCGCCGACGCTGATCGAAAGAAGCTTTACCGTCTTGTTCACATCTTCAGCCTTTGCCAGGAACTCGGAGTTCCGTTTCTCCCATTCCGCCGGATCGCCGCCGAATAAACCCGCGCTCCAGATCGCCACATAAGCGAATTGATCGGGGTGAGTTGTAAGCAAGCGTAGCGTTTGACCGCCCCCCATCGAAAGCCCCGCGATCGCTCGGTTCTCAACCCCTTTTTTCACGCGGTAGTGCTTCTCGACGAAGGGGACGATCTCCTTGAGCAGCTCGTCCGAAAACCGATTCTGAAGCGCCTCCATCCGGCCGCGAAACTCGGGTGATCGGCGTTGCTCGGGGGTCGTGTTCGCGAATTCCGCAGGCGGCGGAAGGCTCCCGTTGGGGTTCACGATCACGAACGGAACCGCTTTCCGCTCGGCGAGAAGATTGTCGACGATGAACCCCGCGCGACCGATCGTGCTCCAGCCCGAATCGTCGTCCCCCGCGCCGTGCAGCAAATACAACACCGGATACGTATCCGAGCTTTCGTCATAACCCGGAGGAGTGTAAACATGGATACGTCTTAAAGTGTTGAGCGTTCCCGAGCGATACCACGCCGACCGGATCTCGCCGTGGGGAACGTCTTTCGTCGTCTCGAACTCGGCGGTTTCGCCGGGTACGAGGAACATGCTGTCGAGCGACGAGATTCCCTGTTTAATCAACGGATTTTTGGGATCGACCGTGCGTACTCCGTCGACGTTGAACGTGTAGCTGTAAAAATCGGCGTCGAGCGGACCGACCGTGAGCGACCAAACACCCTTCTCGTCTTTCGTCATCGCTCCCCCCTGGCCGAAATCCCCTCCCACCGTCACCCGGCTCGCCTTGGGAGCGTAAATCCGAAACGTCACCTTGCGGTCGGCGCCGACCTCGGTCGATTTGAGCGTGTCGTTGGGCGTGGGCTCGCGCCGAGGCGGTTGTGCCGGCGCCGACGACGTCGCGATCGCGGAGACAAATAAACACGCGAATGCGATCCATAACCGATACGCCTTCGTCGAAATCATCGTGGAATCTCCAGGTTGGAACGTTCGATCGAACCGAAAACGGTTTTCGGATACGTTGAACTCGAAAGGAAAGAGCGCGGTCGTCCCGATCGCTACCAAATTTCATCGCACGCAATCCCCCGCGAGCGATTCTTGAATCGATCGTAGCGAAGACGACGCGGCACGCCCCTTCAGGCAATAGCGTCGAGTGGGTTGCAATCGGCCCGGCGATTCGTCGCGAACGTCGAACCTCGACCGATCATCGATCCTCTCAGACCGTGATTCGAGAATTGCCGTCGAGATTGGAACCGCTCGAAGGCTGAAACTCGATCGTGTTTTCTCCGCCGCCTCGCGAGACGAACGGCGAATCACCCCGCCATTTTTGGAAATGATCGCCGCTAAATTGACCCGATGAATCGCTCATGATAACCTCGTTGGACGACTTATTCGATGTGACACTTCGTTTCGATTCCACGACGACGCCCACGATTGCGCCGCGCGAGGATCGACGATCTCCGATCCCTTGCGAGAGGTTCACCATGCGACGACGAATCGGCTGGATATCGACGCTCGTTCCGGCGGTATTGCTCACGGGCTACGCGCTCCACGCGAGCGCTCAATTCATGTATCCCGATCCTTTCGGTGGTTTCGGCTGGGGAGGCTGGGGAAATGTCGGCGGAACCGTCGAAGGAGATCTCGCCAGAGGAATGGGAGCGTTCGCCGCGGGAGCGGGGGTTTACAATCATCAGACCGCGGTCGCCAATTCGATCGACGCCGACACCGTGATGCGCTGGAATCAATATATCTTTCTGTCGCAACAAGAGGCGAACCGACAATACGGCGAGACCGTCGCGCGGCGCGAAAAGCGATCCAAAAAAGCACAGGCGGATATCGATCGACGCTTGCGCGAGAACCCCGATCAACGCGATATCGATTCGGGTTCGGCGCTCAACGTCGCGGTCGACGAGATTACCGATCCGAGAGCCTATTATCGAGCGATGAAATCCGCCAAGGCGATCGTCGGCGGCGAAACCGTTCGCGACATCCCCTTCCAGGCGGCGCGAGCCGGCATCACGAGCTCGATTCATCAATTGACGAAGGGAGAGCCCCCGAAAGCGCTCATGACCTCGGCGTTCGATTCCGATCGCGCAGCGCTCAAGGCGATTCACCTCAAACTCCGATCGCAGCTCGAAAACGGCGGCGAACCCGACGCCGCGACGATCGCCGAGGCCAAGAAAATCGTCGAATCCGCCCACGCCAAGGCCGTCAAGCTTTACCCCAAAAACAGCCGCGATCTCGTCGCCTCCGATCGTTACCTCAAGGCGCTTCTGGGGCTTATCGACATGCTCGAAACCCCCGCCTTGAGCGTGCTCCTTTCGGGGGTGGAAACGCATCCCGAAATCACGCTTGATCAATTACTTGTTTTTATGAACTCATTCAATCTTCGCTTCGGCCAGGCGGCCGGCGCCAAGCAACGCGCCGCGTACGCCAAGATCTACCCGATGCTCAGGGCGCTTCGCGTCGAGGTCGCGGCTTCGCTCGCCAAAGCTCCGCCCATCAAAAC
>JAKBCQ010000247.1 GCA_021807585.1 Planctomycetota bacterium
CGAAGACCGTGCCCGGCACGGCGGCCGCGGCGGCCGCGGCGAGCTTCGCGTACAATTGACCGATCCGACGTGATCGCCACGTCTCCCATGGGTCGCGACCGCCTCCCAGACAGAACGCCGACCGCTTGGCGAATCGATCCGCGGCGAGCGAAATCGGCGGCGGAGCTCCCGCGTCGACCGCGGATTGATCCAACGCTTCATCAAAAAAATGTTTATATGTTTCGTCATCGATACTAACTCCCGCGTCTCCCGGCAAAGTCCCCTCGGTTCCCAGCCGCACCAGAATTCCGCCGAACCCTTTTCGACCGCGGCGCGACGCGACGAATTCGCCGACGGTGCGAATCATCTCCTTCTCAACGACCTCGCTCAGCGGCCGGCGCGCGTTCGGGAAAACCTCGCCCGCACGGTCGAGCCGAGCCGCCGAATCGCGCTTCGCCTCGGCCGAATCGACCGCCGCGGGCGCCGACGTTAAATGATCAAAATTCATTTCGATCCAATAGGTAATTTTGCGACGATCCAAAATCCGGGTCGCCACCGCGATGCGATCGGGCCGAAGAGCGTCTTCGTCGAAGCCGCGGTCGAGCGCGGTTCGATCGCCGCGTCGCGCCCCGGGGCGCGGCAACACGACGAGCGAAGCCCCGCACAACCCCGCGTAATCGGCGAGCCGGTTCGCGGTCGTAACGACGTCTTCAAGTCCCCCCTCGACGCACCCGCCGAATCGGTCCCAATCGCGGCGATCCGAGAGCCGAAGTCCCAGTGCGCGCTCGGCCGAACCGTCGGCGACCCGCGAAACCGACGCCAAGGGGGGATCGTCGATCTCTTCGAGTTCGACAGCGCCCAGCCGCACGAAGCTCGCTCCGCGATTCATCACGACGAGAATCGGCTCGGCGATCTCGGGCCAGATGAACCACGCAAAGCCGGTCGACGCGACGACCCCTTCGGCGCCCTCGGGCCGCGCCGACGCCGAAGCCTCGAGAATCACCCGGCCGCGATCGCCTGGAGTCGGCGGAGATAACAGCAAAACCCCCAGCGAATCGGCTCGCCCCTCCTTGATCGTCAGCTTCAACCGATGAAGCTTTCCAGGCTGTTTCACTTTAAGAGCATAAGCAACCCAGCCGCATTCGGATCCTTGAGATTCATCGATTCGTCCGGGGTCGCCGCCTCGTCCCCAAATGCCGCGTAATCGCTCGTGGCGGCGCTCGTTCGCGAAAACCCCCTCGGGGATCTCCCACGTCAGACCTTCGTCGTCGGCGGCGACGGTCTTGCCGGTAATCGACGCTCGTCGCAGCTTGCCGCGAGCGGCGCTCGCGTCAAAAAAATCGACGATTTCTCCCGCGATCGGCGCGGCGGGATCGACCGCGGCGGCGCGCGATTCGGGTTCGTGCGGGTCGACGACGGCGAGCGTCACGCGTCGACCGACCGTCCGCGTGACGACCCCGCCGCGCCACCAACGCATCAGCCTGCCGAGTCGTTTCACCCCCTCCTGTTCACCGACGGGAGCGTCCCATGAAAGGATCATGTCAAGTCGATACGTCCCTTCGAGCGCCGGCGCGGGGATCTCGAATTCTCGGCTCGGCTGCGAACCGGCGACGTTGTTCGTCGCGATCATCCCGCGACGTTCGTCGCGCCAAACGGCCTCGCCGCCGCGAATCGGCTTCAGTTCCAGGCTCAGCCGCGCCGGGACTTCGAGAGCGAGCGTCGAAAAGAGATTGATTCCGACCTGAATTCGCGTGATCGAGCGCGGTTCGACGATCCCCGATTCGCCCACGCCCCCTTCGACGCGAAGATTGACGGCATCCCATTCGGGGCGCGAAACCGTCACCTGAAGGGGCTCTCCCAGTTCCGAACGTCGCGGCGCGTCGAGAATCGCCAAAAGTGGAATCGGGATCGATCGACCACCCCCTCGCACGATCACGATGGAAGTCATCGGCGCTTCGATTCGGGCCCGGATCCGTCCTTTGCGAGCCGATCCGAGCGGGCGAATTCGCGCCGGGGGTGTCGCATTTCGCGGGGAAATCGCGCTGATATTGTCGTCGTCTGCAACGGGAATCACATCGACGATCGTCCCCGCTGAGAGTTCGATTTCGGCGCCCGTCCATTTGGGATCGTCTTCGACGGCGAAGAGCCAGTCGACATCGAGCGTGAGCGCGACATGCCGGTCGTTCCAGTCCACCCCTTCGGGATCGCGTGCGGCGCGAGCGCAAAGCCCCCAAAGAACGATGAGCGCGAGCACACCCCACGCCCTTCGATTAGCCTGTGACATGCGCTTCCGCCCGGTCCAAATCCGCCGAATTCGCGTCAAAATGATTCAATCCCCATCCCTCGGCCGCCGATACAATCCGAACCAATATTGGCCCGAATCGGTTCCAGGCTGTTGCATCCTTGAGGAAAAATCGACAAAATCGTTTCACGAGTTCGGCGAAGCTTGCTGCTTTTATGAAGGATTCAGTCGCGGCCTCGGCATGGATCTTGCAACTCATACTTTTCGCGCTAAAACGGATTGAAACACGGTTTCCCCCCACGGATTGACGCCAAGTTCAGCCGATAAAAGTCCCAGAACCCTGGGAGAGATAAAATGCTTTGGACCATCGTTTTGCTGCTTTTGATCAATAAACACGACGCGCTCGAACCGACCGATTATTTGGTTCCCGCGGGCTGGAAAGGGAATCCGTGGGGTCCCGAGGCCGCCGCGGCGCGTGAATCGGGGAAGCTTCCCCGAATTGAGATGACGCCTGGAATGAAGCGGTGGGACACGTGGGGACGGAATCACCTGAAAGACGGCGACATCGTCTTTCGGCGCGGCAAGGCGCGGATTCTGGCGGGCTATTTCCCGATGAGCCGGTTCATCGCGAACGCGAGCGACAGCCCTTTTTCTCATACGGCGATCGTCGCGTTCGAGAAGGGGGAACCCGTCGTTTACGATACGACGAGCGGGGGAGTGCGGAGGCAACCGTTCGCGGTATGGGTGCTCGATAACGCGGGTCCGTTCGGGGTCAAACGGCTGAAGTCGAAGTACGCCAAAAAGACCGACGCGGTGTTGGC
The DNA here is from genome assembly GCA_021807585.1 of Planctomycetota bacterium. Classification (GTDB taxonomy): domain Bacteria; phylum Planctomycetota; class Planctomycetia; order Isosphaerales; family Isosphaeraceae; genus JAKBCQ01. The sequence continues at coordinate 3,043 of JAKBCQ010000247.1, forward strand.
GTATTGCCGGAGCGTGTTCGAAACCCAGCCGCCGTTTGATTACGATCTCGCGGCGGGCGATTCGAGCCTGTATTGCGTGGAAATGACTGAAATGGCGTTCCGCTCGGCGGGGATCAAGCTGTCGGAGCCGATCCGGCTGGGGGATATGGATCGCGCCGCGGAGTTTCCGATCTGCATGTATTGCTTTGCGACATTTTCTCATTTAAAGCTCGAACAATCGGCGTTCTTCCCTGGGAACGATCGAACGGGGATCTGGTCGAGCCCGAATCTGGAGACGGTTTGCCCGCCGACGGGTCCGGTGGGCTCGCCCGATCGCACGACGCTTGTCGATCCTCCCGCCGATTCGGCCGAAGTCGCCGATCAAGGACGAGTGAAGCCGAATAGCTGATTGGTTGATCGGTATCAACGCGATTCTCGCTTGGATGAATCGACCTTACTCGCTATAATAACAGCGACTTGGAGTGAGGAGGTCGACGATGTATGGCGGCTGGATCATCGCGATCGGCGTGGCGATCGGCGGTTGCGACGGCGGGTCGGGCTTGAACAAGGCCGCCGCGGAGTCGGCGGCCGCCGCGCCCCGGGTCGTCTCGCTTCAGGGCGAGGCGATCGAGCTCTCCAAGGCGCTCGCCGCGCTCGGGCTTCCCTCGGACGACGATCAGACGAAAAATCAGATCGTTCTCCGTACAAACGACGGCGCTTTGATCCCGCTTTTGAAGGATGAGGCGAGCCGGGCGTTGTTCCTCGACGAACGGTTGCGTGAGCGACCGATCTTGATTCATGCGCGCAAACGCGACAAGATCGCCTACCTTCAGGTTCTGACGGTACAGGTTAAGATTGAAGAGGCTTATCGCGAGCCGCAGTATTATTGCGAGGTATGTACGATCACCGTTCGTTATCCACAAGTATGTCCATGTTGTCAGGGACCGATGATTTTGAAATACAAGCCCGAACCCGGCGATCCTTCGCGGTGAGCGTAAGGATTTCGGCCTGATCGTGGCGGCGGACCGATCCGCCGAGGACGATTTCCGTCATGCTTGATCGCAACATCGTGCTCGGGACGGTCGCGCTCGTCGCGGTGGCGACGACGCTCCTTTCGCTCGTTTCGATACTTTGGACGCTGCGCAAACGGCGGCACTCGGCCGAGGCCTGGAATTTCACCCCCCCGGTCACGATTCTCAAGCCGCTCAAAGGGTGCGACGAGGGGCTTGAAGAGAATCTCGCGGGATTCTTCACGCTCGATTATCCCTCGTATCAACTCATCTTCGGCGTCGCCGACCGCGACGACCCGGCGATCGCCGTCGTCGAACGGTTGATCGAACGCTTTCCCGACCGCGACGCGCGGCTTGTCGTCGGCAATCCCGTCTTCGGCCTCAACCCCAAGGTCGAAAACCTGGCGGCGATGGACCGCTATCGCAAGCACGATTATTTATTAATTAGTGATTCGAACGTACGTGTCCGCCCCACATATTTGCGCGAAACAATCGTTTATCTCAGCGATCCCTCGGTGGGACTGGTGTCGAATTTATTCGTCGGCGTCGGTGAGAATCAACTGGGGGCGATTCTCGAGAATTTGCAGTTGAACGGATTTATCTCGGGGGGGATGGCTTTGGCGTCGACGCTCGGGATCACGTGCGTCGTGGGCAAATCGATGTTGATGCCGGCGCGGGCTTTGGCGGCGATCGGCGGGTTCGCGTCGGTGCGTAATCTGCTGGCCGAGGATCAGGCGATCGGCATCAAGGTGCGGAAGGCGGGGTACGCGGTTCGTTTAAGCCGACACGTGATTGAAAACGTGAACAGAGATCGAGGCATTCGTTGGTTCCTCAATCGTCATTCACGGTGGTATAAGATTCGCCGTCGGATGGCGGCGCCGGCGTTTCTCGTCGAACCGACGGCCAATCTGACGGCGACGGGGCTCGTCTGGGCGTTCTCGGGAGATTCGGGAATCGCCTGGGGCGGAATGGCGTTTCTTTTGGGCCTGGGGATCGCCCGCGACGCGATCCAAACCAAGATCCTCCGGGGCACATTCCCCAAACCGCGGCATCTTCTCTTCAGCCCCGTCAAAGACCTCGTTCTGCTCGCCGTTTGGCTCGACGCGCTCGTTTCAAACCGGATCGAATGGCGCGGCAATCGCTTCCTCATCGGTCGCTTCACCCGCCTAAGAAGCAGCCGAGCCACCCGCCGCGTTCGCCGCCGCGTCCGCAAAATTCGTCGCGTTCGCAAACATCATCATGAATGATGAATTGTATCGAACTTAAATACTAACAGATCTTGACGTGTGTCCGACGACGATCGCTCGCGGGCGATCCGCTCTCGCATGAAAATCGTTGGAATCGCTCGTACGATTCGACTTCCGAGCCGAGCCGAGCGGAAAATCGCGGGAATCGGTCGCTCGAACGCTTCGAAAAAC
>JAKBCQ010000248.1 GCA_021807585.1 Planctomycetota bacterium
GGTGGGTGCCGTCCGCCCTGACGGGATCAGCCGACCGCCAGGCTCACCACCGGGGCGTTCGCTGGCCGAGGCAGCAGGCGTCCACGTCGATCTCGTGCCGGTCTGACATCGCGGGTGGTGGCGGGGGTGGGGAGCGTGGGGGTTAGGGGGGGGGAGGCGGGCGACATCGGGAATCGGCGGGCGATTGGGCGTAGATCGGGTCTGTTCGCTCGAGTGATGAACTGGGTTTTGGCGAGCGATCGCGTCGTGCGATCGGCGAGTTTGGCCGAGTCTCGAACTTACGCGAACTTCTTGGGCGCGGTACGATCGGTCAGCGTCCGTCGAATTCAACATCCCGAGCCTTCGCGATTTGAGAGCGTCGCGATCGCGCCGCTCGACCGAGATGAACCCTGATATGATATGAATGATTATACTAGTTTTACGGCGCTTGCGTCGAACGATCGGGTTGAGGAATCGGATCGATCGCCGCAGTCGACGACCGGCGGATCGACATTGGCGGACGGCTCACGCGTCGACGTGTTGCGAAAGGCGCGGCGCGAACTCGTTTTGATCGCCGTCGCGTGGTCGCTTTGGGGCGGTTTTTTGGATCTGCTTGCAATTTATATCAAGAAAAATTTTCTTTATCATTTACCGTTTTATCATCGTGCGCCGGGGTTTATTTGGAGGATTCCGCTCGCTTCGGCGGTGGTATTGATTGGGATTACGGCGCCGGTCGTTGTTTTGCTGTCGATCAGGCCCGCGGTGCGGGGGCGATTTTGGGCGGGGTGGTGGTGTTCGGCGGTCGCGGTATTGGCGGCGCTGTCTCGGCTGCCGATCCATTCGATCGCGGCGACTCTGCTCGCGATCGGCGTCGGCTATCGAGTCGGACGTTTGTTTGATCGTTCGTGGACGCGATTCGAGCGTCGGATGCTTGTCGCGTCGGCGATTCCGCTGGTCGCTCTCGCCGCGCTCGGGGCGACCGATATCGCGGCGCGATCCGCTCGCCGTCGCGCGCTTGAAGTCGACTCCTTGTCGTCCGCCGTGGATAGGCGTCCGAACGTGCTGTTGATCGTTCTCGACGCGGTTCGCGCGCGAAGCCTGAGCCTTTACGGCTATGATCGCCGGACGACCCCCGAGCTTGATCGCTGGGCGCGGCGCGGCGTCGTCTTCGACCGAGCGATCGCGGCGGCGCCCTGGACGTTCCCATCACACGCTTCGATGTTCACAGGATTATGGCCTTATCAATTTCAGCAGGAATGGAATCGCGCGATCGAATCGAGGCCGAGAACGCTTGCCGAGTTTTTTTCGACGCGGGGGTATCGGACGCGTGGTTTCGCGGGAAACACCGAGTTCTGTTCGCGTGAGACGGGTCTCGACCGGGGCTTCGTCGGGTATCAAGACGTCGTCGAGTCGTTTTTCGGCGGGTCGTTTTTGGGCGCCGCGTTCGAGAGGCTCGCGGCTGATTCTAATGAATTATATGTTCAAAAATTTCATAGGTTTAAATCTTTAGGCGCGCGCGGGTTTGCGCGCGAATTGATCGAGCTTGCGACGTCGAGCGACGATTCTCGGCCGTTTTTCGCGTTTCTGAATTTTGTCGACGCTCACGAGCCGTTCGTCGTTCCGCGTGATTTCCCGAGTCGATTTTGCGGAGTTCCACCGAGTTCAACGGACTCGTCGATGTTGATGGATTGGTGGCTTGTCGACAAGCTCGCGCTTTCCGAGCGTCAAATCAAGCTTGTTCGCGATTCGTACGACGACTCGATCGCATTCCTCGACGCCGAGCTTGGAGCGTTGCTTGACGCGCTCGATCGGGCGGGAACGCTGGAAAACACGATCGTGATGATCGTCGGCGATCACGGTGAAAGCATGGGAGAACACGGGCTTTTTAATCACGGCACAAATTTGGATCTCCAAGAGATCCATGTTCCTTTCATTGTGATCGCCCCTGGAATCATACCCGAGGGGAAGCGGGTCGCGGTTGCGGTGAGTCTGCGCGACATCCCCGCGACGCTTGTCGATTTAAGCGTGCGAGGCTCGGCGAGGGATCGATCCGAGGCGGATCGGCGACGAGGCGCGACGCATCAATCCGCCGAGGCTTTTCCGGGCGCCTCGCTCGCGGTTCTCTGGGACGATCCCGAAGGAAACCGAAGCGTTTCGCCGGCGCTTTCGGAAGTCGACGGGCCGTTTCTGTTCTCGGGACAATTCGGCCGCGCCCCCGAGCTGAGAGGGACGATTTTCTCGCTCGTCGACGGAGTCGAACATTATCTGATTGACGATCAAGGGAATGAACGCTTATTCAATTTCCAAAACGATCCCCGCGAGGATCGCGACCTGGCGAACGCTTCCGGGGCGCACGACCGACTCGTTCGGTTTCGCCGGATACTCCTCGCCGAACTCGACCGGAACCGAGAGGTTCAGAAAGGGGAGGGGGAATCTCGGAAGAAGTTCCGCGAATCGCTCCGGGGAAAACTGCCGCGGCGCGACGCTTCGATCAATCCTTAATATATTGGTATAATTAATCAAAAATATTATTTGAATTATGTATAATGATCGCGATCGCTCTCGCGCTCGCTTCCGGATGCGGCCGGCGGGCACGGCGATTTTTTTTCGCGTCGGTGTTGCTTTGGGAGGGAGCGGCCATTAGATTGATACGAGTTGAGTCGGCTCGCGAGCGGCCGCTTGATTTGTAGGCGAAGGGCGCCCGGTCGGACGATGAGCGGCATCGTCGGTCGGGTTTTTTTGTTTTTCGAGCGTCACGGATTTGGGGAGCGGGTGATGTCCGAGACGGAATCGAGGCTTCGCGAGTTAAGCGACGCGGTTCGAGCGACCGAGCCGATCGAGGAATCGGGTCCGACCGCGGCGGAGATTGAGGGGGGAGCGCGGCGGGCGTTTTGGATCGGCCTGGGGGGCGCGGGGGGGGCGATCGCGGCGACGATCTGGGTGATGTTTTGGGCGACTTCGGCGGGATCTCCCGCAAAGTCGTCGGATCGAGGCGCGGCTTCGAAAGGGGTTGAGGCGTCGAAAAACGAGCCCAAAGCCGTCGTGAAAGCGACCGAGAAGCCCGCCGCCGAGGAGTCGAAATCGGCGGCGAAGCCGCCCGCGGGTCGGTAAGACCGATCGTTCGTCGAACCCCGCGCGGGCGATCGAACGTTTCGAGAATTGAACACGCGATGTGGATTCGGCGATGAATCGGCGAAGGACGCGACGAAGCGGGTCGAGGGTGAATCCGAAGGGAACCAATCATCAAGGGGGTTGTGGGGATGACCGATCCGAGTGACGCGATCGCGCCGCGGCGAACGTCCGCGGCCGAGCTTTCGGAGCGAGCGCGGCAGGCTCGGCTCCGGTTCGCGATCGACGAATCGACGCGCGGGCCCGTACTGCTTTTTTTTGCGAGTTCGGTGTTCTGGCTGATGATCGGTTCGATCCTGGCGATGATTGCATCGATCAAAATGCACTCGCCGCTCTTTTTGGTCGATCTCTCGTGGATGACGTTCGGACGCGTGCGGCCGGCGCATCTCAACGTCGTCGCGTACGGCTGGGCTTCGATGGCGGGGGTGGGGACGATGCTGTGGCTGATGGCGCGGCTTTCTCGCGCCGAGATGCGTTTCCCCAAGTTGTTATACATATCCGGGGTTCTCTGGAACGTGGGGGTGCTGGCGGGGACGATCGCGATCCTCGCGGGATGGAGCCTCTCGATCGAATATCTCGAATTTCCCGCGTTTGTTCCGCCGCTGCTCACCGTCGCGTACGTGCTCGTGGGCCTCTGGGCGGCGCTTATGTTTCTGGATCGAAGGGAAAAGCATATTTATGTTTCTCAGTGGTATTTATTCGCCGCATTGTTTTGGTTTCCCTGGTTGTACACCGCGGTGAATTTGCTTCTGGTGATCGCCCCCACCCCCGGGATCGCGCAGGCTTCGATCACGTGGTGGTACGGCCACAACGTGCTCGGTCTTTGGTTCACGCCGATCGGGCTGGCGACGATCTATTATCTTCTTCCCAAGGTTCTCGGCAGGCCGATTCATAGTTATTATTTAAGTATTCTTGGATTTTGGTCGCTCGCCCTTTTTTACAATTGGAACGGAGCGCATCATCTGATCGGCGCCCCCCTGCCCGCTTGGCTCGTCACGGTCTCGGTCGTCGCCAGCATGATGATGTTCATCCCGGTGGGTACGGTCGCAATTAATCATCATATGACGATGGTTGGTCATTTCCGGCTCCTCAAGGCGAGTCCGACGCTTCGGTTCACGGTTTTCGGCGCGATGAGTTACACCGCGGTGAGCGCCGAGGGTTCGCTCGAATCGCTCCGGTCGATCAACCTTCCCACGCACTTCACGCATTTCGTCGTCGCGCACGCACATCTGGGATTATATGGTTTCTTTTCGATGATCATGTTCGGCGCGATTTATTACATTATGCCTCGGCTGACGGGGTGGGAGTGGGCTTCGGCGCGGCTGATCCGGATTCACTTTTGGGGGACCGCGGGGGGGATTTTGGCGTATTTCATCCCGCTTTCGTACGGCGGTTTTATTCAGGGGCTGAAGATGCTCGACGCCCAAACGCCGTTTATCGATACGGTTCGCTACACGATTCCGTTTCTTTGGATTCGCAGCGGCGCGGGATTGATGATGACCGTCGGGCACGTCGCGTTCGCGGTTCTATTTGTTATGAACATACTGAAATGGGGTGAGCGGCGGACCGAGCCGATGTTGCTCGACGATCCCGCCGAATACGCCCGAGAGCTCGAGGCCGCCGAGGCGACCGTCGTGGAGGAGCAGCCATGAACCACGGACCGACGATTTTCCTGGGAGTTCTGTTGACGTTCGCCTCGGCGTGGCTCGGGCTTGTTTTCGCTCCCTATTCGCAGCTCAACAAGCTGAAACCCGCGGCCTCGGACACGGGGGGCGACGTTTACCCCAAGCCGCTTTCGGGGCTCGCCGCCAAGGGACGCGCGATTTATCAATCAAACGGATGCACGTATTGTCATACCCAGCAAATTCGGCCCGAGGGATTCGGAGTCGACATCGACCGGGGTTGGGGGCCGCGGCGGAGCGTGCCGCGCGATTATTTGTACGACAACCCGCACTTGCTCGGCAGCATGAGGACGGGGCCCGATTTGTTCAACATCGGTTCGCGCCAGCCGAGTTCGAATTGGCATCACCTTCATTTGTACGACCCGCAAGTCGTCTCTCCCGGATCGACGATGCCTCGGTTTCGATTCCTTTATGAAACGCGGAAAATCGTCGGCGCGAAATCGCGCAAGGCGCTCGACACCCCCCCCGATTGGAACGTTCCCGCGGGCTACGAGATCGTCCCCACCGAAGACGCTCTCGCGCTCGTCGCTTATCTGAAAGCGCTCGATCACACGACTCCGCTCCCCGAGGCCGAGTGACGACGTTCCGCGCCGCCACCCCGATCGACGAGATTAATTGATCAAAACATTAATACTATGTTATTACTGTGGC
>JAKBCQ010000249.1 GCA_021807585.1 Planctomycetota bacterium
AGGGCGCCAAAGGGATCCCCGTCAAGGTGACGCACGAGAAGGCGGTCGCGTCGAAGATCGAATCGACCTTCCGCAAGAAGGCCGAGTGATCGCCGGGATCGATTCAAATCGGCATTTTCGGGCCGCGGCGGGATCGGCGAACGCCGCCGGAACCTCCGCGGCCGGTTGTTGAGGAGCCGAGGCCGGATTGGATATGATAGATCTTGTGGCTTGATCGATAGTAATCGAATCAATCCGAGCGGATTCGTTTGCGATCAGTTTGGAAAAATCCGATCATGAAACTCGAAAAGATCACATACTCTCACGAAGAAGCCGGAGATAGAAGTTGGACCATTTCCGATTTCGTTTTAAAAGATATTAATTTGTTGGTTGGTAAGAACGCTTCGGGAAAATCAATGACGCTCAATATCGTTGGTGGTTTAGCTCGATCGTTGAAAACTAAGCAGGTGTTCTATTCTGGGAAATGGGATTTGCAATTCGATAATAAAGGGTCAAAGATTCGGTATGAATTGGAGATGAAAAAGCAAAAAGTCGTCATGGAGAATTTTTACGTAGATTCTAAATGTCTAATCGATCGCGGCATTGGAGGATTTGGCGAAATCTATTCAGTTACAGAAAAAAAGTTTATGAAATTTCAACCTCCCGATGATGAGTTAGCTGTTGTCGCAAGGCGAGACTCGATTCAACATCCTTATCTTGAACCACTCAATGAATGGGCGAGAAATCTCAGATTATATCATTTCGGGGATCGATTAGGCCAAGATCGTCCCATTCTTTTAAACAAGGATTTCGATTTATCATTAGATCCATCAGATGAACACGCAACGGGGCAGATTTTTCATGAAGGCGATCGGCTATTTCATCTGGAATTTAAGAAGAATGTCATTGAAAATATGAGAGATGTCGGATATGCATTGGATGATATACTTATTGAGTCTCTATCAGCGATTAGAACTCAAAACGATCCAAGAGATTCTTATGTTCTCTGTGTCAAAGAATCTGGATTAAAAGGATTTACCGATCAAATCATCATGTCTTCCGGCATGTTCAGAGCGCTTTCGATCGTGATTCATCTCAATTATTCGTTGCTTTCGGGTAAACCTAGTTGTTTGATCATCGACGACATCGGCGAGGGGTTGGATTTTGAACGATCGTGCAATCTGATTGAAGTCGTGATGAATAAAGCGAAAGCAAGCTCGGTGCAACTGATTATGTCGACGAACGATCGGTTCGTGATGAATAAGGTTCCGCTCGAATATTGGAGCGTGATTCGTCGAAAAGCTCATACCAGCGAAATTATTAATAAAGAGAATTCTCCCGAGCTCTTCGAAGACTTTAAGTTCACCGGGCTTAATAATTTCGATTTTTTCGCTCGTTACTTGGAAGATTAAACTTTCTCGATGAGAAGAAAAATGGCTTCAGATATGTCAAAAATGGCGATTTTCGTCGAGGGTCAAACCGAGATGATTTTCGTCGAAAAACTCTTGAAAGAAATAGCAGGTTATAAAAATATAGTAATTAATACATTTTCTATGACCGGAGGGAGGAAAACTCCGCGAATTCGAGCGTTAAGATCGAGCGCGATCGATGTCGACGCTCGATTTTCGGTGGTGATAGTCGATTGCGGGACGGATAATCAGGTTGTTTCCGACATATGCGATCAATATCAGGATTTGATAAGAGAAGGATACTCTCTGATTATTGGAATCCGTGACGTTCACCCCCTTTTAAGAACGGATATTCCACGATTTAGAGAAGTGATCGCGACAACTTTCAACAAGTTATGCAAGGGAGACGCCCAGTCCTTGTTGTTATTATCGGTGATGGAGATCGAGACCTATTTTATCATCGAACACACTCATTTCCTCAAAGTCGACGCGAGCCTTACGTCTGATCGAATTCGGAATGATTTCGGATTTGATCCAAGCGTCGACGACGTGGAGTTGCGGGATAAACCCTCAGAAGACATGAGAAATATCTATCGATCAGTGAATAAAGGTTATAATAAGAATAAAAAAGATATTCAACGAGTCGTCGAGAATCTCGATTACGCTCGATTGTATTTGGAATTGCCGCTAAGATGCCCTTCATTAAGCGATTTGATACGCATACTAGACGATTTCTTGGCGATTTAGAAGTGTGATATCGAAGCTTGAGCGATTCCGCAAAATCCCGACAACCGGACCTTGATATCCGTTATGGGGTCGCGTAGGATGAAGGATGTGCGGGAGAGCTTTGGTCGAGATTCGGCTTCGACCGTCGCAAATTCATCCCGCGTCGACGGAGGTTGGGAGCGATGCGGCTCGAATCGAGGAAAGCCCGAACAAGCGCGATCTTACGCGTTATGTCTCAAAGCCGCATGAGCTTCTTCCGCTCGATCGTTTGCCTGTTCTGCGCGGTTCTAGGTTTTATTGGAACCGCAAGATCTCAATCTTACGAAGACGAGCCGATCAATTACCTCAAGGCGCGCGTCGACGATCCCGTCGCTCGGCTCCAAAAGAAGATCGATCGCGGCGAATGCACGCCGTCCCGCGACGACCGAACGGGTTACCTCAAATGGGTGCTCGATGCGCTCGATATCCCCGTCTCGTCGCAGACGCTTGTCTTCAGCAAAACGAGCTTTCAGCTCGCGAAGATCTCGCCCAGAACCCCGCGTGCGCTCTATTTCAACGATTCCACGTACATCGGTTATGTAAAAGGGGGAGACGTGATCGAGCTTTCGACCGTCGATCCCTGTCAGGGCGCCGTGTTTTATCTTTTGAGCCAGGATCCTCACGAGAAGCCCGTCTTCGAGCGGAAGACGCACGAGTGCCTGCAATGCCACGCGTCGACGAAGACGCTTGATGTTCCAGGGCATTTCGTGAGGTCGATCTATCCAAGCAGAAGCGGGCTTCCGGTTTTTAACGCGGGATCGTTCACGACAAGCCACGCAAGCCCGATCAACGAACGCTGGGGGGGCTGGTATGTCAGTGGGACGCACGGACGGATGCGTCATCTCGGCAACGTCTTCGTCACCAATAAGGAGAATCCCGAAAAGCTCGACGTCGACGCCGGGGCGAACGTCGTCGATCTGTGCAAGCGATTCCAAACGTCGGGATATCTCTCATCCCATAGTGATATCGTCGCGCTTATCACGCTTGAACATCAAACGCAGATGCACAATTATATCACTCAGGCGAATTACGAAACTCGGCGAGCTCTCGCGTATCAGGAAGGGTTGAACAAGGCGTTCGGCGATCCCGCGGGGACGATCGGCGAAAGCACGCGGAGGCGGATCGAGAGTTCGGGGGAGAAGCTCGTTCGGTACATGCTGTTCGTCGACGAGGCGAAATGGACCGATCCGATCGTCGGGACGAGCACGTTCTCGGTCGACTTCGCGGCGCGCGGTAAAAAAGACCCCAAGGGACGATCGCTGCGCGATTTTGATCTGAAAACGCGCCTCTTCCGTTATCCATGCAGTTATGAGATTGATTCCGAGGCGTTCGACGCTCTGCCGTCGATCTGTCGCGATCACGTGCTGAAGCGACTTTATGAGATCCTTTCCGGGAAGGATCAATCGCGCGAATTCGAGAGGATCGATCAAGAAACGCGCCGGGCGATCCTGGAAATCCTCCGGGCGACGAAATCGGCTTTGCCGACCTACTGGAAAGAATGACGAATAACGTTACAGAAAATCCACATGATATAATGATCAGATTTAATTGCTTGAACCGATTGCGGGCTCCGACGGACGCGTGATAAAGTCGAGTTTTCGATGACGATCCAGGTTGGAGTCATTCATGCGATATCGACGGATGGGGCGGACGGGTTTGAAGGTTTCGGAGATTTGCCTGGGGACGATGACGTTCGCGGGTCAGTGCGACGAGCCGACGTCGATCGCGATCCTCGACGAGGCGTTCGAACGCGGGGTGACGTTCCTCGACACCGCGGATGTTTATCCGATTCCTCCCGACGTCGCGACCGCGGGGCGTTCTGAGGAGGTCGTCGGGCGCTGGCTCAAGTATCAGCATCGCGATCATTTCGTCTTGGCGACGAAGTGTCGGATGAAGGTCGGCGTCGGAGCGAACGACGAAGGGCTTTCACGCCGGCATATCATTGCGGCGTGCGATACGAGTCTGAAACGGCTCAAAACGGATTATATTGATTTATATCAAACGCATTCGCCCGATCCCGAGACTCCGATCGACGAGACGTTGCGCGCTCTCGACGATCTGGTTCGTTCGGGGAAGGTTCGATACATCGGCTGTTCGAATTACCCCGCGTGGCGGCTTGCTCTTGCTCTTGGAGAGAGCGAGCGGCGGGGGATCGCTCGATACGATTGCCTTCAGCCGAGGTACAACCTTTTGCATCGCGAGATTGAGACCGAATTGCTGCCTCTTTGCCGCGATCAGGGGGTAGGTGTGATCGTTTACAATCCGCTCGCGGGGGGCTTTTTGTCGGGGAAATATCGTCCCGAGGAGCCGCCGAGTCCGGGCACTCGGTTCACGTTGGGGGCCTCGGGAGAGCTCTATCGAGAGCGTTACTGGCAGGCGAGTCTTTTTGAGGCCGTCGCGACGCTTAAAGGATTCTTTGATGAACGCGCAACATCGCTGACGAAGGCGAGCGTCGCGTGGGTGCTGGCTCAGCCTGGAATCACCGCGGCGATCGTCGGCGCAAGCCGACCCGATCAGCTCGAGGAAACGATCGCGGCGACCGAAACCAGACTCGACGACGAGGAACTCGCCGCGTGCGACGCGGTCTGGTGGTCGCTTCCCAAACGAAAAGTCAATAAATAAATATTCTCTAATATCATTCTGTTTCTACTCGTCTTGATCGAGACTTTTTTCGTGTTCGATCGAGGCGTGTTCTTCCGCATTGGTCGACCGATCGTTCGCGATGATCGCCGCCGGGCCCCCGTTGGATTCGTGTTCTACGCTTAAGCGGGACGATTCGAGGGTTGGGGACCGATCGATGACCGCGCGACGCTTTTGGCCGGGGGCCGCGGATTTTGTGTTTCTCTTGATTCTGGCGGTCGTTTTGATCGGCGGACGATCCACGCTGCTCAACGATCCCGGCTCGTTCTGGCATTTGCGGCTTGGCCGAGACATCTGGAAATCGGGTGATGTAACTCACGTAGATTCATTGACATATTCACGTTCAGGGATTCCCTGGGTCGATCAGTCGTGGTTGTTTGATTTGGCGCTGGCGAAGATCGTCGATTTCGCGGGTTGGTCGGGCGCGGTCGCGGCGACGGCGCTCGTGCTCGCCTGGATTTGCGCGTGTTTGACGAGAGCGATGATTCGAGCCGACGCGAAGCCGTGGGTTGCGCTTTGTGTCGCGATGATCGTCGCCGAGATCGGTTCGATTCATTTTCTGGTGCGCCCTCATATTATGACGTTTGCATTTGTCATTTGGACGCTGGGGGCGTGTCGCGATTATCATGAGCGCGG
>JAKBCQ010000250.1 GCA_021807585.1 Planctomycetota bacterium
CAGCCAAAATGGCAGCCAATTGGACACGCGCCGAACCTCGGCCGTTTTCCACAACTCATTGTGATCGAAGAGATTGCGATTTTCAAATAGATTTGGCACAGCTCTTGCATAATGAATCTTACGAAAGGCGTTCCCAAGGGGGCGTCGAACCACGAGACGAGCGGGCTTTCCACGAGTGTTTTGGAAAGACCGGATGCGAGATGCGACGGTCGCGAGTGCGGTCGTCGGCGGAAGATCGAAACCTCGAACCCATCAAAGGAGACTCCTATGTTGCCTATGCTGCGTCAGAATGGTTGGAATCGGGCCGCGGTCGATCCTTCGTATGATCGGTTCGCCGGCGAGTTCGACCGCGTTTTCCAGCGGATCTTGGGAACCGACGGCGGCGTCCTCACCGACGCCTGGGCCGGAGCGCCGACCTCGATCTGGGAGGACGGGGATCGCGTTTACATCGAGCTCGACCTTCCCGGATTCGCGCGCGAGGACGTCGAAATCGTCGTTCATAACGGCGTGATGACGATTCGCGGCGAACGGAAAGCGAAAGCTCCCGAAAACACCATTTATATTTACAACAACCGGTTCTTTGGCGGCTTCGAGCGTTCGATCAAGCTTTCGTCCGCGGTCGATCGCGACTCCATGAAGGCGACGCTCGATCTTGGAGTGCTTCGGATCGAACTCGCGAAGGCCGATTCGGCCAAACCGACGAGGGTTGAGATCCAATCGGCGTAAGGTCTTTCGATGCGTCGAGTCGGATCGAACCGATCGCCGACTCCCAAGAAGTATGATCGCACACATCATTAATCGATTGCGATGATTCGCGCGAGCCGGGTTTTCGGGGGAATATCCTCGAAATCTCGGCTCGTTCGCGGTTGTCGACAAGGCGATCCGGAACGAGCTCGCGCGGCGATCGGCGCGATTCCCGAGGTTCATCGTTTCCGACCCGTCTCGAACGACTCGTCCTCATCGAGAATCCGTTGCGGCGGCAATTCTCGAATGCTACGCTAATATCTCGTCTCTCGAACACGGTCCTTTGGCGACGATCCGGTTCCGCGACTCGGTGGCCCGTTATGACCGATCCCCTCTATTGGTCGATTCCCTTGGGCCGCTGGTCGACGACGCGGATTCGCGTTCATATCATCACATTGATTTTCGCCGTCGGTCGATCGGCTCAGGCCGCGATCTCTCCAGGCAAACCCGTCGCCGCGACGCTCGGCTGGCTGGCGCTACTCGCATTGGTCGTTTGCCTCCACGAGGCGGCGCGGGCGTTCGTCTCGTTCCGGCTGGGACGCGAACCCGACGACGTTCAATTCTGGCCTCTTGGTAACTTAATCCGACCGACTAGTGATTCGCATTCACGTGAGAATGCGATGAGCGCCTACGCGGCGATCATGACGAGCGGCGCGACCGCGATCTTATCGGCGATCGCGCTTTCGTTTTTGGGAGCGAGGTTCGTCTGGAATCCGTTCGGCAATCACGCGGGAGGGGGCGCGCCCTTGCTCGTCACCGGAAAGCAGGCCGCGGATTTTACGGCCGCGTGGTGGGTCGGCTGGTTCGGATTTCTCAATTGGGTGGTTTTCCTCCTCAATTTGATTCCGGCGTCGCCGTTCGACATGGGTCGCGTGCTCCGCGCTCGACTCGCCGATCCCTTCGGCGACAACCCGCGCAATTCGCTGATCATCCCCTGGATCGCACGAGGATGCGCCGCGGTGATGATCCTCACCGCGCTCGTTCGCATGGCGTACGATCAAACCGATCAGGGTTTTCTTCTCATCGCGCTCGCAATCCTCATCGAACTCGCCGTGCGTCACGACGCGAGCTCGCTCGACGAAGTCGACGACGACGATTTCCTCGGCTACGATTTTTCGGAGGGATATTCAAGCCTGGAAGGGGGCTCCGCCAAAGTACGCCCTTATCATGAAAGCGTGATTAAGCGTTGGCGTCGCCGACGCTCCGAGCTGCGCCGAGCCCGCCGCTCGGCGCGCGAGGCCGCCGAGGAGGAGCGATTGGACGAAATCCTCGCCAAGCTCCACGTCGGCGGCAAAGCCGCGCTCACCGACGAGGAAACTCGCTTCCTCTTGCGCGTCAGCGCCCGGCTCCGCGGCCGCTCAGCCAAACGCGATGGATTTCAATGATTTCTTGATAATAACATTCATAGAACCACGAGGGTGTACGAACGGATGAGAAAAACGAAGGTGAAGCGCAACGATCTCGCCCCCGGCGCATGTATCTGCGACCACTGCACGGGGAAATGCTGCCGCTATTTCTCGCTGCCGATCGACACCCCCCGAACCTGGGACGATTACGACGCGATCCGCTGGTATCTCGCCCACGGTCGTACGCTCGTTTATGTCGAAAAACAAGATTGGTATCTCGTCGTGATGACCAAATGCAAATATCTCACGCGCGACGACCGCTGTTCGGTGTATTTGAATCGCCCCAAGGTTTGCAGCGAATACTCGTCGAATTCGTGCGAGTACGATTCCGAATGGGATTTCGACAAAGTGTTTGAAACCCCCGAACAAATCTGGGAATACGCCGACGCGATCCTCCCGCCGAGGGCGAAGCCGAAGCCGAGGACAAACCCGATCGCGAACTTCATCGCGCTCGATTCCATGAATCAATGATCAATGGATTCATTGATAATTCAATCAACGTCGGCGATCGTCGCGACCGAAAAAACCGCGCGATCGCCCCGAAAGCCTCGCTTACCCCCCGGAACGATTACGACGCCCTGATTGTTTTGAAAATTAACTTTTATTCGTTTATTACTCTATCCGCGTGTCGAATTGGATCGACGTCGATCGAATTCGGCGGGAGGGGGCTTGAGTGAGAGCCGAGAGCGTTTTTCGGATCGGGTCTTGGAGCGCGTCGATCGCGAACGCGGCGTTCGTCGTTCTGACAAGCCTCGCCGCGGCGGCTTTGATCGCGGCGCCGGCGCACGCCGATGAAGGCGCGGCTCGCAATTCCACCGCGGCGGCCGTCGATTCCGCCGCATCCTCATCGGATCGTCGCCTTGCCGATCGAGCCGCGTCCAATCGAGAAGCGACGACCCCCGAAGCAAATCCCGAAAAGAAATCCGCGATCAAATCTCTTGCACCGGCGAGCGACCGTTCGCACTCCCCCCGTCTCCAATCGATCGTCGCGGGACTGTGGGAAAACGTCCGTCATAATCTCTTTAAACCTCTGTTGCTATTCTTTTATCTCGGATTTTTGATTCCGATACTCCGCGTCAAGTTCGAATTCCCCTACGCGATTTATCAAGGATTGACGATCTTTTTGTTGATCGCGATCGGCTGGCACGGCGGCGAGGAACTTTCCAAGCTCACTTACGCCGAGCTTTCGTCGGCGGTCGGGTTCATGCTGTTGGGCTTTTTTCTCAATTTTTTGATCGGGATTTTGGCGTACGTGTTCTTATCGGCGTTCACTCGATTGAGGCGCGTCGACAAGGCGACCGTCGCGGGTTATTACGGGTCGGACTCGGCCGGAACGTTCGTAACATGCCTCGGAGTGCTCGCGGGCGCGGGTCTCGCGTTCGACGCTTACATGCCCGTTATGCTTGCGATTATGGAAATTCCTGGATGCTTGGTCGCGCTTTACCTCGTCTCGCGATTACGCCGCCTGAAGATGGATCCGCAGGGAAACATGCCCGACGAGCCGGGATACAACCTCAACGCATCCGCGATCGTTCCGATCGACATCGATCCTCACGGCTCGGCGCGCGTTCGAGCCGACGTGGTCGAGGAGGAGAAATTGTCGCTCGAACTCACCGAAAGCGCGGTCGATTCCGAAGCCGACCGATCGATCGATCGCACCGCGACCCGAGCCGACCTGCAAGGCACGCTCAAACTCCTCCACGAGGTTTTCCTCAATCCCGGCTTGGTGCTCCTTTTCGGCGGAATTGTGATCGGTTTTATCAGCGGATTACAAGGTCCCGCGGTGGTGAAGGACGACGACAGTTTTTTCGTCACACTCTTTCCCGGCGTTTTGTGCCTGTTCTTGCTCGAAATGGGGATGACGGCTTCACGCAAGCTGAAAGATTTGAGGTCGGCGGGCTGGCGTTATATCGTCTTCGGACTTCTGGCGCCCAACGTGTTCGCTGTGATTGCAATCTTCGCGGCGCACGGTTACGCATTGCTGACGCATACGACGTTCAAACCAGGAACGTATGTTCTCTTTTCCGTGTTGTGCGCCGCGGCGTCTTACATCGCCGTCCCCGCGGTTCAACGGCTGGCGATCCCCGAGGCGAGCCCGACCCTCCCGCTCGCGGCCTCGCTCGGCCTCACGTTCAGCTACAACGTCACGATCGGCATCCCGGTCTATATCGAAATCGCCAGGTTGGTTACGGGCGTGTTTCCCTAAGATTGGAATCGATTCGGCCGACCGCGACGAGCGGGAACGCGCTGAGCGATACTTGTCTCGAATCGCGATCCCGTCACACTTCAATCAACAAAACCATCATCGAGAGATAAGTGAGTCGATCTCTCATCATCGTCGGCGCCGATCGATCCTCGCGGCAAGCCGTCATCGAATTTGCAGCCGTTATGACCGATCTGTCCAAAGCCGACCGATCAATTTTTCCCACAGACAGAAGGCATTCAAGGCTCAGGGTTAAGCGAATCGAATCGCGAACGCTTATTTCGATTCGGCCGTCGCCGCGGTCGATTCATCAAGCAGAAACCTCGCGACCGCGACCGCGAACAACGAACCAATAATCGTTGACATAATATATATCCAGACATTACTAAGTTTACCGCTGACGAGCGCCGGCGCGAGCGACCGAGCGGGATTCATCGACGCCCCCGAGATCGGACCCGCGAACAACGCCTCGAGCGCGATCACCGAACCCACCGCGATCCCCGCCATAATCCCCTTCTCACGCGATCCCGCGGAAACACATAACACGACAAACATCAATAAAAATGTCATGATCGCCTCCAGAATGAACGTACGAGCCGCCGACCCGACGGGGTTCGTCGCCCCCAGATTCAGATTCTCCGGGAACAGAATGCGAAGCAGCACGCTCGCAGCGATCGCCCCAGCGCATTGACTGAGGATATAAGGAATCACTTTCACTCCCGGAAACCGCCGCGACGCCCAAAATCCAATCGTCACCGCGGGATTGAGATGCGCCCCGGAAATATCGCCGAGCGCATAGATCATCGCCAGAACGATCAAGCCGAACGTGAGCGAGATCCCGATATGCGTCACCGAGCCCACCGTCGTCTCGTCGATCACGATCGCCCCCGTCCCCGTGAAGACGATCATAAACGTCCCCAGCGCCTCCGCGAGCCAATGACGCAACGAATCCCGCGTCGATCGCTTCAAAACCGGAAAATCCGTCATGCTATCAATTCCTCAGTGATTCATACGAATCGATCGACCCGCCCCGCACCACCCGTAACTTTCCATCGCGGGTAGGCTTGACGC
>JAKBCQ010000251.1 GCA_021807585.1 Planctomycetota bacterium
AAAGCCCGCGATCACCTGACCGATTCGAGGAGTCGGGGGCTGTTTGGTTCGCCGCGTCGCCGCGGTTTTTCGCTCGGGGATCGCCGCCGCGGGATGATCGGCCGAGCGATCGACGTCGCGCCGATTATCACGTCCCTCGCGCTTGTCGTCGCCGTGCGAAAAGCCGATTCCGTCGAGGACGGGATCATAAGCTTCGGATGCGATCTCGCGGTCGGCGCGCCAGGTCGAATCGCCGTCGCGCGGCAAAGCGCCGCGCGATCCCGCGGGCCGTCGCGCCGAGAACTTGGATCGCGAGGTCGGCGAGCCATCGGATCTAGTGTCGCTTATTTTCTTATTCTTGGATACGTTATCGGCGAACGCCTCGGTCGGCGGTCGTCGCGACGCGGTTTCGACCGGTTTTTTCCGGTCCGACAGGGGTCTGCTTGCGGTCGCTGAATCGCGCCTCAACACTCCCGAGTCGCTTTCGCGCGGGTTCCAGTCAAGAAACGGATCCAACGCGGAGTCGGAATCTGATGAATGCGTTGAACTCATGGCCCCACTGGTCGATCGAACTTGGAAAAGGGCGTGACTGTTCCGTACACGAAAGTTAGTACATGCTCGGCGGTGCGTCCAATCGGCGGCGCGATTGCGGGTTTTTAGTTGTCAAGGCGATTGCGACGTCCTAGGCTTCCCTCGGCGTTAGGGGTTGTCGGTCGTCCGACGACGTGCATCGAGGTGGAGCTGATGACG
This sequence comes from Planctomycetota bacterium, assembly GCA_021807585.1. Taxonomy (GTDB): domain Bacteria; phylum Planctomycetota; class Planctomycetia; order Isosphaerales; family Isosphaeraceae; genus JAKBCQ01. Next base: position 730 of record JAKBCQ010000251.1, read on the forward strand.
GTCGCAAGCAAGGATTTGGGATTGATCGCGAGGCTGGACGCTCGCTCAAATCATGATGCGTTTCATTCGCGTATGAGAGAACTCGCCGAGCGGCTGGCGCACGAATTCGAGGCGCCGGTCGGCCTTGTCGATTCTTCGCGAGAAGTCTGGATCGAATGTCTCGGCGGCGATCCGGAATCGTTCCCAACCGCCGGTGAGATTGTTCGAGCCGCCGCCGAAGGGGGTGCGACGGTCGATCGCGTCGCGATCTGGCGACGCGACGAAGTCGAGACGGTCGAATGGCTCATCCTCCCCGTCCCTTCGAGCCGCGATACCGTCGTGCTCGCGGTGATCGGATTCGCGGCGTTTCGCGATCCCCACGGGGCGTCGTTCTGGGGCGCGCCGATTCCCGAAAAAGCGCTCCGAGCGTGGGGCCGCTCGGTCCAGGATCAACTCCGAGCCGACGCCCTCCGCGACGAACTCGGTCGCAGCGATTCGTTCACCGCGTATGAACTACGTGATCGATCCTTATATGATCGATTAACCAAACGCATGCGGGTCTCGGACCCGCCCGAGCGATTCCAGCGGATGTCGCTCGCGTCGCTCCGCGACGAACTCGGCGTCGCGGTCGCGGCTTGGGCTCCTAGCTCGGATCGCGAGCACTTGGTCGTCGCGGGAAAAATCGAGGGCCTGGAAGACGATCACTTCCGCGAACTCGTACCCGAATCGGTCGACGATTACATCCGTCTGATGAACGACCCCTCGGCGTCCTTGTTCGTCGGGGTCGAACGCTTCCTCGCGGTCGCGGTCGACGACGGCCCCGCGGCGGGCTGGGTGATCTTGATCAACCCCCTCGACGGTCGCCCCCTCGGAGGTCGAGAAATCGGCTTGGCGCAATCGGTCGCGATCTTGATCGGCGTGCAACGCGTCAACGCACGATTGTATACGGATCTAAAAGAGTTGTTGTTCGGCGTGATTCGTGCGCTGACTTCGGCGATCGACGCCAAAGATCCGTACACCTCGGGGCATTCCGAGCGGGTTGCGCGGATCGCGGTCAGGCTCGCCGAGGAGCTCCGCATCTCGTCGAATCAACGCGGCGATCTGTACCTGATGGGGCTTTTGCACGATATCGGCAAGATCGGCGTCGACGACAGCGTCCTCAAAAAACGCGGCGCTCTCACCCCCGACGAATATCGACAAATCCAGGCGCACGTGCAAATTGGTGTGCAGATTCTTTCAGATTTAAAGAAACTGCATCATTTGCTGCCAGGAGTCGCGCATCATCACGAATCGTTCGACGGTTCGGGTTATCCGTCGGGGCTCGTCGGCGAGGACATTCCGCTCGAGGCGCGCGTCCTCGCGGTCGCCGACGCCTTCGACGCGATGTCGAGCACTCGCCCCTATCGGCGCAGGCTCAGCCCGTTCCAGATCGACGAGATCTTCCGCAAAGGCGCGGGAATCCAATGGGATCCCCAGGTCGTCGACGCGCTCTTCGCATGCCGCGAAGACGTCGATCGGATCACCCAGAAGGGACTGGGAGAAAGCCTGAAACAAGTCGTCGACGAAACGCTGGGACGAAATCGCTCATGATCTTCGGCGAAATGAGTTCGCACGCGAGGGATCTTCCCGGCCTACACCGACGCGATAATCGATCGAGTGATCCTCTGAGCTTTCAGGCCGAACTTAGCCCGCCGATGTGAGATCCGCAAGCGAATCATCGGCCGATCCGAGCGATACCACACTGATGTCGATTGATTGAAAACGACTCGCAATCGTCACGGGCGATCGTCATACCTTAACGCACTGACCGATCAGCCATTCGTTGATATCGGTACGCATCTTCGGGGTGACGCGGCCTCCCGCGGGATACGATCGGAACGTCGTATCGAGCCCCGCGGAATGAAGTATTTGGGCGTCGCGAAGCACGCGGTTTAGGCCCGGACGGACGTTCCAATCGCCGTGGGAGATGAACACACGCAGCGATCGGCACGCGTCGAAGCGAACGAGCGGGGCGAATCCCGCGGGGATCCAGCCGTTGATCGCGACGACCCCCGCGTAGCGTTCTGGATGAGAGAGAGCCAGGCGATAAGCGACCGCGGCGCCTTCGCCTCGTCCCACCAAAAAAACCCGCTCGGTGTGCACGTTGAGCGTACGTCGTATCTTACGAACCGATTCGGTCAACGAATCCTCGATCCGATCGATCGAATCGCGGACCCCGTCGGTCATGAACCGACGCACCCGCTCGGCGGAACTCGGCGAGTCCAATTCGGCTTCGTTCGCGCGCGGCCGGTCGGGATCGGCGAACTCGGGACCCCAGCCGAAGCCGATCGTTCGACCTCGACGCTGCAATTCCTCGGGACCTCGTAAACTTAAGCCGATATAATTGCGCGGACTAAGCGAAGCCGCCAAACCGATCGTTCGTTCCTCGTCGCCGCCGCGGGGATGAAGCATAATAAGCAAAGGATAAGCATAGTTTGGTTCATATTCGCGGGGCACGAACCGAGCCTCGGCGCAAACCGACGCGGCCAGGATCGGATCGTCGACGCTTCTCTCACGTTGCATGGCTAAGATCCCCTCCGATCGAGCCCAAGTCGAACCGGCCGTCGAACGACAAATACCCCGGTCGCCCGATCGCGGCCCCCGTCTCGCGGCTTCCTCACCTCATCCAAGCCAAGCATAGCCAAGGATTTCTCGATCTTCAATAAACCGCCCAGTTTGTGAGCGAAAATTGGCGCCGTATTCACCAACACGATCGATTGTGAACAATACAACGATCCCGCGGGGATGTTTCACACGAATTGTACCGGTTCCAACGCGTGTCCGTTGCCGAATCGCGACGGAACCGCGCAACCCGTTCGATCATCTCCTTCGAATCATTCGCTCATACGCGAGCCTTTGCGCCAAATCGGGACGATAAACCCGCAACTCGGTCGTTCGCTTGGTTCGCAACAACGCCTCTTCATATCGAGCAAGCATCATTTTTTGGCGTTGCTCCTCGATCGCCAGCAGCTTCTGGGCGCGAGTTTCGGGGGTCGGCGTCGTCGTGGTCGTCGTCGTCGTCGTCGTGGGATTGAGCGTCGCGAGCGCCGATTGAAGTTCGGCGGGAGGCAAAGTCGTCAACGTGACCGTTCCCGATCCCCCCGTCGAACTCGTCACGCTTGATTGATTAATTAAATGCTGAGGATCCGTGAGCACGACGATCTGGCCTTGCGTAAGGCTCGGCGGGATCGAACCGTCGGGAAGGTGGGTCGGTAGCGTCAACGATTGAATCAATTGTTGCGAATATCCCGCCTTGAGACTGCTGATCGTCGCCGATCCCAGGTAAATACCCTGGCTGGAGTTCACGGTCGGATCGACCAATGCGAACACCACGTTGAAAGCTCCCGCGTCGGCCTTGCCGGCGTTTTGGATCGTCGTCGTCACCTGGAACGGCTGACCCCACGAGATCGGCAAGCTCGGCGCCTGCACCGAGGGAACCTCAAGCTCGGGAAGCGCCCCCTGCGCAAGATTGGAATTCGCCCCCGGGCCGATATAAAGCGACGCTTGATCGTAACCCATGCCTTGTGTCGGGAAGTGCGGATACCACGCGTTTGTCACATATCCCGTATCGGGGACGATCGAGATCGTGAACGCGGTCGTCGACCTTCCCATCAAAACGGGAGGGCCTTCGGGAAGCGTGATCGTTTGTTGAAGCGTGATCGATTGACCCGCGGGAATCGCGGGAACGTTGATCGTTCCGATCGTCACGTCGGTTCCCGAACCGGGTGAATCTCCCGCGGGGGTCAGAATGATGCTCGCCTGTGTGGCGGGAGCGTTCCCCTGACCGTTGTTCGTGATCTGCGCGGTAACCGTAACTCCTGATCCCCAAACGGTTTGGTTTGGGCTCACCGCGAACAAGGTCGGCGTCAGGTTGGCCAAAAGCTGGGGCGCGATCGTCACCATCGACGAATCGATCCCCTGACCGAGCGGAGCGGTCGTCAGGTCGGGTCCGCTACCATTCCCCTGGTCGATCCGCGCGCTCAACCAAATTTGGCTCGCATTCGTACCCGGTAACGGATTGATCGGCAACTGCATTGTTTGATTGTATGAATAGGTTTGACCCGGTTGAATGCCGTTGGGGATCGTTATCGTCCCCAGTTCGATTGCGCCCGGTCCGACGGTGGAACCCGTCGACGCGTAGATATCGACCCGCGCCAGGTCGTTCGTCGGTCCCGTGCCGTTGTTTTGGATCGAACCGCTGACGGTGAACGTATCGCCCCAATCGAGCGTTTGGGGGATCGTGAGCGACGCTTGAACGACGTCGGGGGTTGCGGTCGCGGTCGTCGTGGCCGCCGCGACGGCGTTCGTCGTCGCGGTTTGCGCGGTCGACGCGTCGGCGGCGGCCGCCGTCGCGGTGGTGGATAAAAGCTTTCGCTCTTCGAGCGGTTCGAAACGAAGGACCGTGGGGCCTCGCCCCCAAGCTTTGCGACGCTCCGCCGTACGACTTTTGCGCGCCGACATGTTTACGACTCCTCCATGAATCGTCCGCTCTCGCAGCGCCGTCCGCGATCCTTGCGAACGAGCGCGTTTCATCCCATCCTGGGTTATCGCCGAGAACATTAATCGGTCGAGCGCATTCGGTCAAGATCGAGCGCGGAGGAACCTGTTGAGCTTATGATCGCAAAAGATCTTCATGCCGTGGGTAAGCGAGAGCCCCGCCGT
>JAKBCQ010000252.1 GCA_021807585.1 Planctomycetota bacterium
TAATAAAAACAAGTTCATCAGATTTAGAGCGATTTTGCTGAAATTTGTAAGTTGTTCGAGATGAGTCGGTTCGGATCGCAGGGGATCATGGTCGACCTCGATCTCGTGCAATTCGGTCGACCGCGAAGCCGAGTTAAAGGACTGAATGCGCGGCGTATCGGCCCTCTCAAAGGATTAATCGATCGTTTATACGGTTAGGCGAGAATGTTTTTGACGACGTTTCCCGCGACGTCGGTCAGGCGTTGATCGCGGCCGCCGTGGAAATACGTGAGACGTTTGTGATCGAAGCCGAGGAGGTGGAGGATTGTCGCGTGGAGGTCGTGAACGTGCACCTTGTCGTCGGCTGCGGCGTAGCCGATCTCGTCGGTGGCGCCGTGGACGACGCCCCCCTTCACGCCTCCTCCCGCGAGCCACGCGGAGAATCCTTTGGGGTTGTGATCGCGTCCCTTCGAGCCCTGGCTTGTCGGCATACGGCCGAACTCGCCCGACCAGACGACGAGAGTTTCGTCGAGAAGGCCGCGTCGTTTCAGATCGGCGAGCAAACCCGCGATCGGTCGATCGGTTTCCTCGCAATGCAATTTATGATTGGCGTCGACGTTGCTATGCGCATCCCAGTTTTCATCGTTGTGGCCTCCTCCCGAGTAAATTTGGATGAAGCGGACGCCGCGTTCGACGAGCCGCCGCGCCAGCAGGCACTTGCGGCCGAAATCGGCGGATCGTTCGCTGTTGAGGCCGTAAAGCTCTTTCGTTTCGGCCGATTCGGCGGAGAGATCGACCGCCTCGGGAGCGCTCGCCTGCATCCGGAACGCGAGTTCGTACGAGGCGATCCGCGCGGCGAGCTCGCTGTCGTGCGATCGGGCCGCCTCGTGCGGGGCGTTGAGCCTGGAAAGCAAATCGAGCTGGCTGCGCTGTTCGTCACGCGTCACGGGGGCGCGCGGCGAGAGATCAAGGATCGGATCCCCCTGGGTGCGAAATTGCGTCCCCTGGTAGGTCGCGGGCATGTAACCCGACGACCAGTTGGTGGCGCCGTTGATCGGTCCGCCGCGAGGGTCGATCAGAACGACGAAGCTCGGCAGATCGCGGTTTGAAGTCCCCAGTCCGTAGCCGACCCAGCTTCCCAGGCACGGTTTTCCCTGAAAAACCGAGCCCGTGTTCATCTGGACGATCGCCGATCCGTGGGCGAAGCTGTCGGCGTACATCGAACGGATGATCGCCATATCGTCGACTTGACGCGCCAGATTGGAATAGAGATCGGAAATCTCGATTCCACTTCTGCCGGATCGAGAAAAACCGCGGGGCGTGCCCATCAACGTCGCTTTGGCGACGTTTCCTTTGCGGACCTCGATGTCGATCGTCTTGCCGTTTTTTTGGTTGAGGATCGGCTTGGGATCGAACAAATCGACCTGTGAAGGCCCGCCGTACATGAACAGGAAGATCACGTTCTTGGCTTTGGCGGGAAAGTGAGGCGTTTTGGGGGAGAGCGGGTCGATCGCGAGCGGAGCGACCCCCTCGGCGCCTTCCGCCCGCCGGGGCGCGAAGCCGTCTTCATGCAACAGCGCGCTCAGCGCCACGCCGGTGAAACCGCAGCCCGTTTGCCAGAGAAACTCGCGTCGCGTTCGTCCGCAAGGGGTCATCGATCAGGCTCCGATTCAGCGGGATAAATAAGAGTAAATATTAATAAAAATTCAATCAGCCGTGGCGAATTCGTCGCAATTGAGCAAGACGAGACAAAACGCGCGGAGCGCCTCGAATCGCGCGTCGGCGCGGTCTTCGGGTTTGGGTCGGCGACGAATCAGAGCGGCTTGGTTGTCGAGAAACGCAAGCGAATCGGCGAGTTCGGTTTCGTTCGGCGATCGCGCCAGGGCCAGACGAAAGCCGCGATCAACCTGCGCCGCTTGATCATCGCCGACTTCGCGTATGAGCCGTTCGGCGAAACGCCGCGCTTGTTCATGTAAGAATGCGCTGTTAAGTAGTGTGAGAGCCTGGGGAGCGGTCGTCGTGACGGCGCGGCGCGGGCACGGCTCGGACGTATCGGGGGCGTCGAGAACCTCGAGTTCGGGGAGGGGTAACGATCGTTTCACGCGAACATAAATGCTTCTCCGTGTCGCCGATTTGACGTCGGCGGGTCCCCAACCGCTTCCCGGTCGCGATTGCCTGGCAAGAACATCGGCGGCGATCGGCGGCGTAACGCTCGGTCCGCCGATCTCAAGGTTGATCGACCCCGAAACCGCCAGGATCGAATCGCGGATCGCCTCGGCCTCGAGCCGGAGCGGAGGCCTGCGCCACCAGAGCGAATTCTCGGGATCTTTCTCGTTCGAGGCTTCGTTCCATTCCAATGAACGCCGATATGCGGAAGACATGAGAATCAACCGATGAATCGGCTTGAGCCGACCGCCGTGCGAAACAAGCTCGGCGGCAAGCCAATCGAGCAGCTCGGGCTCGCTCGGCTCATCCCCCATCACGCCGAAATCACTCGGCGACGCGACGATTCCCTTGCCGAAATGATGCTGCCATAAACGGTTAACAATTACCCGATACGTAAGCGGATTGCCTGGGTTGACGATCCACCGCGCCAGGGCGAGCCTTCGGCCTGTCGTTTTTCCCCCCTCGGGAGGCGTGATCGTCGGCGTTTTGGAGTCGATCGCCGAGAGAAAACCCGGCGAAACCTCGGCGCCGGGCGCGTGCGCATCGCCTCGAATCAAAAGGTGAGTGGGAGGCGAACTCGCCCCGTCGTCGGTGAGCGCGAGCGCACGCGGTAATGGAGCGGGGCGATCGGCGTCGACCTCGGTGATCGCCCGCTCAAGCTCGCCGACCCGCTTTTTCGCGTCGTCGCTCAACCGCGCTGCGATCTCGTCGGGCTTGACCTTGAGCTTCGGTCGCGCTTTGGCGACCAGCGATTTTTGCGCCTCGTCGCGGCGATCCTTGGGGGTTTGAAGCGCCGCGACGGTGTCGTTATCGACCTCGGCGAGCCGCTCGGCCTCAAGCTTCTTGGCGATCGGTTCGCGAATCGATTCCAGCTCGTCACGAAGCGGTTTGATCCGCTCCTCGAACCGCGCAACACGCTCGGCATGAACCTTACGCTCGGCGTCGGAAGCCAATTCGAGCTCGATGCTGTCCAAATTGTCGCGCACGAACCGCCGCGCGGGCGTAAAGAATGATAACAGCTTATAATAGTCTTTTTGAGTGATCGGATCAAACTTATGATCATGGCAACGCGCACAGTGGACGGTGAGGCCGAGCATCGTCGTGCCGACGGTTTTCACCAGGTCGTCGAGCTGGTCGAATCGGTCCATCACGGGGTCGGCGGGTTCGTCGTCGACAAGGCCGATTCGGAGCATTCCCGTGGCGATTTTGGAATCGGCCGAGGCGCCGGGCATTTCGTCTCCGGCGAGCTGAGCGGTCAGGAATTCTCCGTACGGCATATCGCGATTGAGCGCCCGGACGACCCAATCGCGGTATTTCCAGGCGTCGGGCTTGGGATCGTCGCGTTCGTAGCCGTGCGTCTCGGCGTAGCGGACAAGATCGAGCCAATGCCGCCCCCAGCGTTCGCCGTAATGCGGGCTCGCGAGCAATCGATCGACGACACGCTCATAAGCGTCGGGGCGATCGTCCCGCAAAAACGCCTCAACCTCCTCGGGAGTCGGCGGCAAGCCGATCAGGTCGAACGTGACGCGCCGGATCAAGGTCCGACGATCGGCCTCGGGGGCGGGTTTGATCCCGTTCTCCTGTTGAACTTGCGCGAGGAACGAATCGATCGGGTTGCGGATCGGCGCGGCGTCGATCGCCTTCAAGGAAGGGGGATCGGGACGCGATACCGGGCGAAACGCCCAGTACGTTTCGTCGGCGGCGTGCGCAAGCCAAGACGATCCCAGAACGAGCCCCAGGCTGATCCCCAACAGAGAACGAACTGTTCGAGACGGTTGATTCATGGCGGGACCGCTCGCTTGGACTGATTGTTTATCTGGTGTTGGATTTTACGAGACGCCGTCGATCAATGCAAGCTTCGTGTCGGCTCGGATCTGGACGCGGTGCTAAGCACGCGCGGAAAACGCCCGACGGCTTGCGGAGCTCCGAATCCCGGCGATCGCAATCCTTGATGAGCTTTCGACGGTTTCGCCCGCCGACTTCACGGCGAATCACGTCGGCGCGGCGCGGTCGGCTTTTTCCCAAACGGCCCGCGATGCGCGACGAACGTCGAAGTCGGGTTCGAGCCGATCGGCCTCGGCGGCGAGCCGTGAACGACACCGATCATTCGCAAAGTCGCCCCCCCGCGGATCATAATTCAAACAACATGAAACGACTTGACGATGTTCGATGAGCCTTCGCTCGATCTCCGTTTTGGACGTGTCGTTGCGGCCGTCGGACGGCGATCGAAGCGAGCGACCAGTCGATTCGGTCGCAAGACTGCGCGGAAGCGGTTCGTACGTCGCCGAGGAGCCGCCGCTCGCCGCGATCAATCGCGATGTCGTATCGGACTCGGAGGAATCGAGAGCCGAGCAGGCGACGATCGCGCACACCGCCGCGGAGTCGATCGGGTCGATCTCGCGTGAGGAAGCAGGTGGAACCGATCGGTCGATCGCGTGCGGGTTCTGGTTCGACCACGCGTCATGTTCCTTGATGATGTCTTGAATCGACACGCGACGGCGATCGTTTGCGTGTTTGTCGCGGTCGCGGCGGAGATTGCGGAGATCTTGCATTGATTTCGAGAACATTTTTGAAAGATGCGCTTCGTAGCGGCAAATCGCGGCGCATTCTTTGGATTGCAGTGTGATTTCGCCCGATTCGATCCGCGCTCGTCGCTCCTCGGCGATCGTTTCGATTTCGAGCAGGGTCGTGACGATCCGGTCGACGAGTTCGATTTCGAAGGCGCCCGCGGGGGCGAGATCCGCGACGAGTCGGGCGCGTCGAAGTCGCGTCTCATCCGTTGACGAGCCGTGGATCGGAGTCGAGGGATCGTCGTAACTTAAGGCCCCGGCCGAGAAATCGTCGTCGATCCTGGAGCATTCGACGCCGTCGATCAAACTTGCGGAACGGCGAGGATCAAGCTGTGAAACGGATCGGTTGGGAGCGTCGGTCGTGTGAAACATCGTCAATAATCCTTCACAGTAAGCCAAAATGATAACAAAGAGAACGACAATAGGCTTCTAAGCACGGCGTTTGGTGCCTTGGAAAACCAATGTACCGCTTTGATGCTGTAAATGCAATGGCAAAATCGAGAGATCGCAAATAATGGATCGCGATTTGGTTGCCGGCGGTTGCTCGCCGGGGTTCTCCTTTTCGCGACCCGTTGGGTTCGAAACCGAGATGCGTTCACTGGCAAAGGCGATTCGTCGTCGCTACGATACTTTTTTGTACACGATCAAGGTCGATTCGAGGTGGAACGACGCGAGCGAGGGGTTCGTCATG
>JAKBCQ010000253.1 GCA_021807585.1 Planctomycetota bacterium
CGTATCGCCGCTTTTTCGCCGCGCCGCGACCGCGGCGTCCACCTCGCCTCGATGCACTCCCAAAGGAGGCGGAATGCAAAAAAACAAGGTTCGAGGACAAGCCGCGCGCATGGCGCTCAACCAATTGATATAATCATTGGTAATATCCTTTTCATAATCATTGGTTCCCAGGCAGCAAAAGATGTAATCGGGCTCGGGGGTGAGCTTCCCTTCGATCAGTCGAGAGGTCGTCGCGTCGTACCGATCCCAGATTCGAGAGAGCGGAGGGATCTCGAGTTCGCGGGTCATTCCCAACCCCCCCGAGCCGAATTGACCGTATTCGCATCCGAGCGCGGAGGCGACGATCGGAAACCAGGTTGCGCGAGCATTATTCACATCCAAAGATTGCCATGATGTGAACAAGCCGTCGACTCCGACCCCCTCGGTGATCGAATCGCCGAACGCGAGCGCACGCTTGGGAAAAGCCGGCGTGGGCGCGACCGAGCCTCCCTGATCGAGATCGAACCCCGCGACGCGAAGACGCGCCGTCGACGCTCGCCAACGATTCCGCGTTAAATCGGCTGCACGAAAAATCATCTCAAGATGATGAGTCGCTCGGACATCGAGCCCGGACGCGAGCCGGAGAGGATAAATCGCTTCGGTCGTTTTGAGTCGAACAATGTGAAACTCGCCGTCGTCGATCGAATATTCGATAACCGGCAGCGACTCGACCCCGCAGCCGCGGTTGGCCGTGCCGTCGACGACCAAATCGATCGTCGCGCTATCGCGAAAACTCGCTTTGATGTACGCGCCCGGAGTCACAGCCTCGGCTCGCGCCGCGGAACCCTCGCCTTGGCGAATCCAAACATAAGGCGCTAGTAAAATGAGGGGGCGATCGATCGGCACGATCGCTCTCCCCGACGCGATCGGTTCAGCGGCCGTCGATTTCGCGCCCGGACGCACCGAAAGAGCCGCGCACAAGAAGATCGTTCCCCCAAGGGCGATAATCCCGAGCCTCATCATTTTTCCCTTTTTCTCGATCGACCGGGGAGACTCGCGGCGGTCGCGGCCGATTGATAATCCGCGCCTCCGACGAACCCTCCCATCGCCCGCGAAATAAATGGCAAATCAATTGTAGTCCCCTTTATGTCTATCGGCGTTTCGTGCATACGGAGACTCCTTACATCGATCGATTGAGAGTTACGGCGCGGCGAATCGGATCAACCGCGTCGCCGCCGAACGACCCCGACTTCGCCAATCGGCGGCGTGGGTTTGCGCATTGGGCATCGAACGTCTCTCAGTATACAGCGTATTCCGGAGGATTTCAATGGCCGAGCACCGTCGACCAAGTTTTTCTCACGCGAGTCCGCCGAATCGGCGCGGCGAATGATCCCGATTCGTCTTTCCAATCATTGAGGAGTCGCGGCGTTTATTACAATCTGAATACCGCGTATACTTGAGAGATTCGGCGCGGCTTGGCACGCGTCGACGCACCGACCTCAAGCCGTCCGTCGCGGTCGCGAACGGGGCGGTTATCTAACATACGATGAATTGTAAATATAAGAAGGACCGCCGACGCGGCCCAATCGAGTCGACTCGCTTAAATGAATGGTCGATCGATTCAGGAAAGCAGTTCGGCGACGACTTTGCCGTGAACGTCGGTGAGCCGGCGATCGATTCCGTTGTGCCGGAATGTGAGGCGTTCGTGATCCACGCCGAGCAGGTGGAGGATTGTGGCGTGTTGGTCGTAACAGTACACGGGATTCTCGGCGACGCGGAACGACCAGGGATCGCTCGATCCGTAGCTGATTCCCCCCTTGATACCGCCTCCCGCGAGCCACGACGTAAACGCGCTCGGGTTGTGATCGCGCCCCTTCCCGCCTTGGCCGCACGGCATCCGTCCGAACTCGGTCGTCCAGAGGACGATCGTGTCGTCGAGAAGCCCGCGCGACTTGAGATCGACCAGGAGCGCCGCGGCGGGCTTGTCCATGCTTCGCGCCATCATCCGGTGATCGCGCTCGATGTCTTCATGTGAATCCCAATTGCGCCTGGGAAAGCCGTTGTCGGCGCCGCTCCACACCTGGACGAACCGCACGCCCCGTTCGAGGAGCCGGCGAGTAATCAGGCAATTCCGGCCGAAATCCTCGGTGACAGGATCGTCGAGGCCGTACAGCGCCTTGGTCGCGGCGGATTCGCCGGTGAGATCAAGAACCTCGGGAGCGCTCAGTTGGAGCCGCGCGGCGAGTTCGTACGAAGCGATCCGCGCGTCGAGACGAGAATCTCCCGGATGTTCATTCAAGTGTTCGCGGTTGAGTCGGCCGAGGAGTTCGCGACCGTCGCGGTCGGCGGATCGGTCGACGTACGATCCCGCAGGCGGCGAAAGGTCGCGAATCGGCGTCTTGGCGCTCGGTCGAACCATCGTCCCCTGATACGTCGCGGGCAAGAAGCCGGCGCCCCAATTCGCCGGTCCGTTGGGGGCGAAACCGCGTGAATCGGGGAGTACGACGAACGTCGGCAGGTCGTCGTTTTCGCTCCCCAAACCGTACGCGACCCACGCCCCCATGCTCGGAAATCCCGGCGACACGAATCCCGTCGCCTGCATGAACGTCGCGGGCCCGTGGACGTTCGATTTCGACACCATCGAATGAATGAATGCGATATCGTCGACGCGCTCGGCCAAATGGGGGACGAGGTCGCTTATGTATTTACCGCAAGAGCCGCGCGGACTAAACCTCCACGGGCTCTTCATCACCGCGCCGGGAGCGCTTTGAAACAGCTCGACCTTGCCGCCGGGATCGAACGGTTCGCCGTTCCGTTTGATCAACATGGGCTTGTAATCGAACGTGTCGCACTGGCTCGCCGCTCCCGACATAAACAGTTGAACGACCCTTTGCGCTTTGGCGCGATGATGAATGCCGCCGTTGAGAGAGGAGCGATCCGCGGTTCGCGTATCGGCGAGCGAACCGTCGGCGCCCAACAAATGAGCGAGCGCGATCCCTCCCAACCCTCCCCCTGAACGCCAGAGGAACGACCTTCGATCGAGTCCGGTCGCAAACATCGTATCGGCTCCAAATCAGTGCGGATTTATGGGTGAAGTTTGGATCGCGATCAAATCGATGATTGTCGCGACGACGATTCAATCGACGAAGAGAAACTCATTGAGATTAAACAACAACCGGCACGCGTTCGCCGGCCCGTGGTCGCGAATATAAGCCGAAAACATGACGCGCTCGTGTTCGGTAGCGGTACGGCCCAAGGCATGGCGAAACGCGAGGTCGATTCGCTTGGAATCGTTCGGTTCCTCGCGTTTGAGCCGCTCCGAAAACGCCTCGGCTTGCGCCAGCATGAACGGATCGTTGAGGAGCGTCAGCGCCTGGAGCGCGGTGATCGTCGTATTGCGCACCGGGACGTTGACGTTGGGATCGGCGCCATCCAAGCACTCGATGAACGGATTGGGAACGCTCCGCGGCGCGAACCGGTAAATCGTCCGCCGCCGACCGTCGGCGGGATCGATCTTCTCGGCCGCGTCGTGATCATAAATCGGCGAATGATCATCTTTAAAACGAAAGAGATCGTATCCTGGGCCTCCCGGTGTGAGATCGAGCCGGCCCGCGATCGCCAGAGTCGCGTCGCGAATCGATTCGGCGTCCAGTCGAACGCGGTTTTGCCGCCAGAGCAGGCGATCGTCGGCGTCGACGAGAGCCGAGCGGGGATCGTGCGTCGAAACTTGCCGATAGACCGAGCTACAAACGATCATTTTATCAAGCTTTTTGAATGAACCGCCGCCGTCGCGAAAATCGATCGCGAGCCGATCGAGCAGTTCGGGATGCGTGGGCGCCGATCCGTTCTTGCCGAAATCGTTGGGGGTGTCGACGATCCCCTTGCCGAAGTGACGCCCCCAAATACGATTGACGATAGATCGCCAGGTGAGGACATTTTTGGGATCGACGATCCATTCGGCGAGTGCGATCCGCGCCGCGGCTTCGGCGGACGCGGCGGGGAAGACCGCGTCGAGCCCGGGGACGCACGAGAGCGCTCCCGCGCCGAGTCGTTCCAATTGCTGTTCGACGTCGCCTCGTTTGAGCAGATGGATCGGTCGAGCTTGATGCGAGACGAGCGCGTAAACTTGATACGCCTTGGGGACCGCAACCGCGGCGCCGTCGAGCTCGGCGAGCTCGCGTTCGAGCGAGTCCCGCTTCGACCTCAATTCAGGATCGATTCGCTCCTCAAACGCGCACAGTGCGCGATCGAGCTTCCAAGAAGCCTCCGAACGCGCTTCGACGAGCTTCGCCCCCTCCCCCGCGTCGATCCGCCGACGGCTGTCGCATCCGTCGACCAAAGACCGCGCGCTCCAAAGACCCCCCTCGATCGAATCGAAGGCGCGAACCTTCGATCGCGCCGCGACGTTCGTCCCGTTCGACCAAACCTGCAATTCTCCAAGTGCAAAGATATAATCATCCGTACGTTTCCAAAGCCGGTTCGCGGTCACCCGGACGTAGCGCGCGCGGGGCTTGTCGACGGTTTTGACGATCAGCGGGTTGTCGCCGGGGTTGGGTACGTCGGCGCGCGAGCGATCGAGCGCGGTCGCCGCGGGCTCGAACGACGATTCGAGCGAGAGATCGATCTTGAATCGGAGCGGGAAGCCGAACCCGGGCGCATCGGGGAAATCGACGGGCCGAGCCGGAATCAGCCGGACCTCGTCGATCGCGACCGCGCTTCCCAGATCGACCTCAACCCATTTGAGAACATCTTGTTTTGTTTCAATAAAACTATGATAGCCGTTGGATGGACTGCGCGGAATCGACCGCGTTTTCTCGGGGGGAGGTTCGATCGACTTGAGATCGTCGCGCAGCGCCGCGATTTTGGCCGCGAGGTCGGCGCCCCCCTTGTCGGCGATCGCGCGATCGATTCGGTCGCGCTTGCGGCGAATCGTTTCGCGACGGCGGTCGATCTCGGCGAGTCGGGGGGCGATCGAGACGTTTGGGTACGGTCGATCGCCGCGGTCGACCCCCGCGAAGACCGCCTGGAGCCGGTAATAATCGCGCTGGGGGATCGGATCGAACTTGTGGTCGTGGCACCGTGCGCAGTGCGCCGTGAGGCTGACGAACGTCGACATCACGGTCGTCACCATGTCGTCACGGTCGAGGAGCCGCGTTTTTTCCTTCTCCACGGTCCCCTCGGCAAGTTCGACGTGACCGACGAAATCCCACGGACCCGCGGCGACGAATCCCGTCGCGACGACCGCGTCGGCGTTCCCGGGATCGATCGCGTCGCCCGCCAATTGCTCGCGAACGAATCGAGAGTATGGTTTATCTTCATTAAAAGACTTAATCACATAATCTCGATAAGGCCACGCGTGATCGCGTCGTTTGTCTTTATCGTAGCCGTGCGTGTCGGCGTAATGGACGACGTCGAGCCAGTGT
>JAKBCQ010000254.1 GCA_021807585.1 Planctomycetota bacterium
GTTGGCGATGCGTAATCAAGACTCGTTTATGGCGATTCGCCAGGAGCTGAATCGTTTGCAAGGAGAAAGCCGAGGCGTGTTATTTGAAAAGCTGATCGTCGGCTTTAATGCCGACGAGAGCGCCGATCCGAAAACGCAAACGCATTTGGTCGGTTTGTTGCAAGATCCCGACGTCGGCGTGCGGGAGATGGCGCTCGGCTGGCTGCAGGTGCTGACGCGACGCGACACGCTGGGTTTCAATCCCGACGCGCCCGACGGTCCCGGGCTCGAGGCCTGGAAAGAGGTGCTATCCAAGGGGGAAACGATCCCCAAAGCGCAGACAACGCGCAAGAAGGCTCAATGATTTTGATTCACCGGATGTGTTGATAGCAAATGGATTGGTCGCGGTGTGATCAAGCGATATGTTCAAACGAAGGAACGGGGGGCGGAAATCGGATTCCGCCTCCGTTTCGTTCGCCGCGTTTTGCGGATTGCGCGGGCCTCGCACGGTGCGAGCGAGGCCGATCGGCTTGTCATTTTTGATATAAGTCAATGCTCTATTTGACTTTTTAAACGCCGACGGGCGTCGCCGCGACCGAAGCGGCGAGGGGTCGGTGCGACGCGAGGGCGTTTTCGCCGGAATCGATCCTGGTCTCGCGAATCCGCCGCGTGGCGTCGGCGAGCGCCTCGGTCGGCGTGGGCCCCGAACCGAGGCAATCCGTGCCTCCGCGAGCCAGGTGAACCAGATAAGTGATCCCGCGCGCGTCGCGGCACGATGTTTGCCAAACCCGCCATCCGTCTTGGCGAAGGCGGTGCGCCAAAACCTCCCAAACGAACATGGTGCGACCTCCCGTTGCTGTCGTTCAGTGTGTTCAATCAAGATGCAAGATCGATTCGCGGATTCCGGGAGGCTTCTCCCATTTTCCGCATTGATATTATCGCCACGACCGTCGATCGAAGATTAAAAATTACCTAAATTTTCTAAATAGCCCAATCATCCCGGTCGTTTGGTTGTATCGTCGTCTGGGAAGGGGGCGTGGGGATGTGGTAATTTCGATGAGGAGCACGAGATGGCGTTCGATCAAAGGCTTGCCTGTTGATGGGGGCGTGGGCCTTTTTATGGAGGGGTTTTGGTGAGTGAAACGTTGTCGGCGTATTTGAGGACGGCTGAGACCGCGGCGGTTGAGGCCGGCGAGATCTTGCTTGCGGCTTACCGGAAGATCGGCTCGCGTGAGAAGGGGCCCGGCGATCTCGTGACCGACGCCGATTTCGCGAGCCAGCGGAGGATCGCCGAGATTCTCTTGGGGGCGTTTCCCGAACACGGGTTTTTGGGGGAGGAAGAGGGCTCCAAGGGCGAGAAATCGAGCGGTTACCGCTGGGTGGTGGATCCGCTTGATGGGACGATCAATTTCGCGCACGGGGTTGAGCCGTGGAGCGTATCGATCGCACTTGAGCGCGACGACGAACTCATTGTCGGAGTGGTTTATGTTCCATTATCCAAAACGATGTATTCGGCGGCGGCGGGTCAAGGCGCGACCGAGAACGGTTTGCCGATGCGAGCGAGCCGAGTGGGAGGGCTCGCGGGTTCGTTGATCGCCGCGGGGATGCCGACGAATTTCGCCGCCGATTCGGATCGACAGTTGTCAATTATGAAGCGGCTTTCGACGGGGACGCACTCGGTGCGCCGAATGGGATCGTCGGCGTGGAATTTGGCGAGGCTTGCCGCCGGGGGATTCGAGGTCTGTTATGCAACTTCCGTACACTGGTGGGATGTGGCCGCGGGGGTGTTGCTTGTTCGTGAAGCGGGGGGTTTGGTGACGAATCTGGCGGGGGCGGCGTTTGATCGCGATCGTCCCGAGTTATTGGCGACGAACGGGATCGTTCACGGTGAGGTTTTGGCGGCGATCGTTGAAGCTTGGCCCCGAATTGGCCGAGTCGATCGCGACGTGGTAAAATGAAGTGATTTCGCGGATCACGCCGATTCGCGAATGAGGCGGGGAATCGCGGTCGATTGGATTTCCAACCGATTCGATCGCGATTTCGAGCGGTCGCTTTTTCGTCCTCGCGGGCGGAAGATTCGCTCGGTGTGATCGAGGTTCACGAGCTTGCATCTTCGTCGATATTTGATTGTTTTGATCGCATCGTTGTGGATCGCTCCGAGCGTTCGCTCGCGCGGGGTCGAAGCCGGCGTCGAGCCTCCCGCGGCCGAGGCGAAGAAACGCGCCGAGGCGGCGACACCGATCGTCGACGAACCCGCTCCGCGGATCGAACCCGTTCCCCCGCCTCCCGTCTACCTGTTCCTCGAAGGCGGCAAATTCGAGGCGATCTGGAACAAACTTCAGGGTCCCGATTTCGTCATTCTTAAAGGTTCTGAATATCAGAATCTTTTGAATCAATTATTGAAGCCCAAACCGATCGAGGACGCTCCCGACGCGATTGTGGAATCGGTTGATGTTCGAGGGACGATTCGGGGGGATCAGGCCGAATTGACGATTGATTACGGCGTACGGGTCGAATCGACGAGTCCGGTGTGGGCGGCGATCGGGCTTGACGACCGTACGATTACGGACGCGACCGAGGGGGATCGTGATTTGCCGTTGCGCAATCAACCGGCGCGCGCGGCGAGCGCGACGACGACGGTCGAAGGCGGGGCGGCTCGGGCGCTCAAATCGACGGGTTGGTTGGTTCGGTTGAGTGGAAAAGGGGAGCATCGCGCACGGGTGAGGCTGCTTGCGACGATCAAGCCGACCGCCGACGGAGATCGGCTTGAACTGGCGATTCCAGAAGCTGCGACGACGCGGGTTTCGTTGATCGTTCCGGGGAAGGTGGCTGAGGCGACCGCGGGGACGCGTGAGATCGCGAGCGTGCCGATCAATCAAGGCGGATCGACGCGATTATCGGCTTCGCTGACTCCGCGTTCGAGGATTGAGCTGACATGGCGGGTCGAGGCCGATTCGGTGGCGCCGCTTTCTCCCTTACTTTTTGTGGAAGGGAAGATTGAGGTGGAGATGGACACGCAATCGCTTCGGGCGAAAAGCGATTGGGTGATTCGATCCGAGCGGGGAGCGGCGCGGGTGCTTGAGATCGGCGTCGATTCCGCCGACGAATTGATGTCGATCCTGCTCGACGATCAGCCGATTCCGACCGAAGGAAAGCGGTCGACCGACGGAACGAAGGTATTGATACCACTTTCGGAACCGATTCGTCCCGGTTCGCCGCGAAGGCTTCAATTGACCGTGCGTCGAAGTAAACCTGCGGATTCGGCGAATGAAGGTGCGTTTCGCGTGGCGTTCCACGGCTTTCCGTTCGCATCGGCGATCGCTCAATCGGGGACGGTCGCGTTCGTTCCGCGGGGAGATCATTGGATTACGGCTTCGTCGGGGCACGGAGCTCGGCGGATCGATCCCAGGCTCGACGCGGCGGGCGACGCGGGGGATTCACCCTCGACCCGCGTGTCGTTCCGGTTTACCGATCAACCTTTTGAGATCAAGCTACGTGTGGATCCTGCCGCGCCCTGGATTCGAGCGGAGGCGCGGAGCGCGATTGAAGTCGAGGCGGCATCGGCGCGGGTGGAGACTTGGGTGAATTATCAGATCACGCGGGGACGCGTGTTCGAGGCGCGGATCGGTCTGCCTCGGGGTCTTGATCTGGAAACGATCGGCCCCGACGAAGTGGTGGAGCAATCGCAGTGGTATCCGGAAACGGCGGGGGCTTCGCCTCCCGATTTGAATCTGACTCCACGGGTTTTGGTGATCCGGCCGACCGCTGCGGCGCGAGCTCGGGGAACGTTTCGGATTCATCTGATCGGACGTCAGAAGCGTCTTTCGGAAGGTGAAGCGGTTGCGATGTTCACGCCGCGCGACGTCGCTTCGGCTGGGGGGCGAATCGTCGTGTTTTCGCGATCTCCGAGCGTATCGATCGAACTGGGAGCGGGACGCGGAGACGAAAAGACGGGAGAGTTTCGCGCCTCTCCCGCCGAGCTCCGAACCGATTGGAACGTCTCGGATTTCGAGCGGTTTCCACTTTCGGGTCGACGCGGCGTGATGTGGCTGGGGTATGAGGGAACGCCGTCGTTTCTGCCGCTTCAGACGACGATTAAGCCTCGATCGATTCATCATGAAACGATTATTAAGGCCGTGGTTGATCGCCGGCACGTCGATATTCGCCAGGAGACGACGTGTCAGGTGAATCACGGGGCGTTAACACATTTGGATATCGCGATTCCGCCGGCGATCGAGGGTTTATGGGACGTCGACGGTGTCGACGTATCGGAGCGCGTGCCGATTCGTTTCGAGGAGAACGGATCGCATCGGTTTCGGCTTACGCTTTCACACGATACGACCGATTCGATTCGGCTTCGTTTTCGGATTCGGTCGGCGCTCGATCCGCCGCTCGGGTCGACGGCTCGGCGGATTGAAATCCCCTGGATTCGCGTATTCGAGGGGTCGTCTTCGCCTCCGAAGCTCGAGATTTCGGCCGATCCCGGTGTTGAACTGACGGCGGACGGATCGGCGTGGCGGAGGTCGGCGGGAGACGAATCGAGTTCGACGGCCTTGACCGACGACGGCGCCCCTCCGTTTCGACTGGCGCTTTTGGGGGCGTCGATCGACCCGCCGTCGGCGACGATCATCGCCGCGGCGAATTCGCTTTATCCGTTGCCGCGGGTCGTCGTATCGCGATTATGGGTGAACATGATATTAACGCTTGATAATGAATTGACGGGGACCGCGTGGTATCGTGTCGAGACGCACGACTCGGCGCTTTCGATCGAACTGCCTCGGGGAGGGACTTGCGAGCGGGGGTGGGTCGGGGGCCGGCCGATCACGTCGATCGAGCGTCTCTCGGGCGGCGCGACCGAGCCGCCGCGATTTCGCCTTGCGGTTCCTTCGAATGCCGCGACGGCGCCGGTTCTTGTCGGCTTCGATTTCCGCATCCCGGCGCGATCGGCCGGAAGTTCCTGGCGAGCGCCCAGGTTGCTTGACGACGGAGTGGTGCAGCATACGTATTGGACGATTCGCATTCCTCGAGGACGGCGATTGATCGGTACTCCCGCGGGCTGGACCGACGAGAATCACCAAATCTGGCGGATGTTCGGCTTCGTAAGAGTCCCTCTCCGCGACGACGCCGAGCTTTCGGAGTGGGCGGCGGGATCGACTTCGAGAATAAAATCAGATTATATGTTCGACCCTAATTATCGATCGGGTCATCAAGCTTATGTGTTTAGTCGCTTCGGGGCGCCGGTTCCGTTTGAGCCGACGATTGCGCGACACTGGCTTTTGGTTTTGGGGTGTTCGGGGACGACTTTATTCGCGGGGATTCTGCTTTTGGCTTTACGTCCGCCGTCGAGGTACATGATCCGGGGGACAGTCGTCGTCGCGTTCTTGTTTTCGCTTTTGGTCGATCCCGACATTGCGATCGC
>JAKBCQ010000255.1 GCA_021807585.1 Planctomycetota bacterium
TCGGTTGGGGGTGACGATCGTCGCGGTCGCGTTCCAGGACGTTCGTCCGCCGCTCGCGGTCGTCGATTCGTTCCGCGACGTCGCGCGGGCCGAGAGCCGGAAAAGCCTGCGGACGATAGAGGGATACACATATCAGGACGAAAATATACAGGAGGCCGAGGGGGTCGCGGCGACGACGCAAGCGCGCGCCGAAGCCGAACGGTCGGCGCGCACGGCTCGATCCAAGGGGAGCGCCGACGCGTTCTTGGCGATCGTATCGGCGCGTGCCGCGTTTCCGACGCTGACCGATCTGCGGTTGTTCTGGGCGGCGATGTCGGAATCGATGGCGGGAAAATCGAAGGTGTTGATCGACTCCGCGCGCGCCGATCCCGCCGCCCGCGCTCGCTTCTTTTGGCCCGCCGCGCCCGCTCTCGCTCCGGCGACGATCGGACCCGAAAATCGGTCGATCCATCCGAAAGCCGCCGAGGCGGCGATCGCTCCTCAAACGTCCCGGTAGATGAGCATCGACGAGCGCGGGGTTCGGCTCGCGGCCGATCGAAAGCGAATTCAAAGAAATCCAAGAATCCAGGAGAATGTTCATGCGAAAACTCAAGATGATCATTGTTTTATGTTTTATGATCGCCGCGGTCGCGTTCGGCTTCTCATGGGTAAAGGTAGATGAAACCGAGTATGTGTTGATTACGGAG
The DNA here is from genome assembly GCA_021807585.1 of Planctomycetota bacterium. Lineage (GTDB taxonomy): Bacteria > Planctomycetota > Planctomycetia > Isosphaerales > Isosphaeraceae > JAKBCQ01. Next base: position 687 of record JAKBCQ010000255.1, read on the forward strand.
TTCGGTCGGCGGGTTGCGCTTTACGGCGGACCGGGAAAAGGGGGGCTTTATTTTCAGGCTCCGTGGCGGAGTGCGATCCGGATCGACCGAAGGTTGCGCGTCTTCGATCCGCCTTCGCGCGAGGTGATCACGGGGGATAAGCGGAATCTCGACGTTTCGAGTTATGTCGCGTGGCGGGTGATCGACCCCGAGGCGTTCGTCAAATCGTCGGGGACCGCCGAGGCGGCGGAGGCGAGGCTCGGCGAGAGAACCGCGGCGGCTCTCGGCGACGCCGTGGGGAAGCGCGATCTCGACGCGATCGCATCGAGCGATCCCGGGGTTTGGAAGCTCGACGATCTCGCCAAAGACGTGTTGCACGCGGTGGCACGCCCGGCGCGAGACGAATTGGGGATCGAGGTGATCGACGTTCGGCTGCGTCGCTTCAATTATCCGCTCGAGGTTCGACCCGCGGTGTTCGACCTGATTCGAGGCGAACGGAAACGCGTCGCGGCTTCGCTGCGCGCCGAGGGGGAGGCGAAATATCAAACGATCATTAGTCGCGCCGAACGCGATCGCGACGCGATCCTCGCCAAAGCCGACGCCGACGCCGAACGGATCAGGGCCGACGGCGAGGCCGAGGCGACGAGGACGCTCAACGACGCGCATTCGCGTGAACCGAAATTTTATGAATATTTGCGCACCTTGGAATCTTACAAGGCGATGCTCGACGAAAAAACGACGGTCGTGCTCTCGTCGGCGAGTCCGCTGTTGCGGTTGCTTACGCAGGGGCCTCCCGCCGATCTGCTTTACGACAGCCCTCCTCCCGCCGACGCGGGACGCTCGGCGGTCGCGCCGACCGCCGACAAAACGGAGGCTAAACCGTGAAGAAACTCTTGCGCAATATTCAACTTGTATTTGTATTTGTAATTGGGTTGATCGCGGTTTCGATCGCGACGGGCTGGACCGTCGTTCGCCCGGGTGAGCTTGCGGTCGTGCGGAGGTTCGGCGCACCTCTCTCCAAGCCGTGGGGGCCGGGGTTGCACGTCGCGACGCCGTTCGGGATCGACCGGGTCGATCTGGTCCGAACCGGGGCGCCCCGAAGCATGACGATCGGAGCGGTCGGAATCGCCGGACCCGACGAAAACCCCGAAACCGGCGAATATCTAACAGGCGATCATAACCTGATTCGAGCGCGGGGGGTCGTCCGTTATCGCGTCGCGGATGCGATCGCGTTCGGGCTGGCCGGGGATCGGGTCGAGTCTTCGCTGGTGCGGCTCGCCGACGCGTCGCTGGCGCGATCGCTGGCGCGGCGAGGGATCGACGCGTCGTTGCGCGATGATCGATCGCTGATCGCGCGAGAGATCGAGAGCGAACTCGCCGAGGCGGTCGAGCGCTATCGATTGGGGGTGCGGGTTCTGGGAGTCGACCTGACCGATGCGCGGCCGCCGAACGAGGTTCAAGCCGATTTTGACGCGGCGCAATCGGCGCGAAGCAGGCGCGACGAACGGATCGAGCAGGCGCGTTCCGACGCGAGTCGGATTCAAACCGCGGCGCAGGCCGAGGCGATCGCGCGCGACGATCGTGCGCGAGCCTCGGCCGACCGGACGGCGCGGATGGCGCATAGCGGCGCCGAACGCTTCCGCAAGCTCGTCGTCGAACTCCGCCGCGCCCGTCCTCCCACAATCGTGCGGATTTATCACGACGCGATGGCCGAGCTTTTGCCCAAAGTCGAACGCAAGCTCGTCGTCGCCCCCGAAGACGCCGTCGACCTCGGCCTGACGGGCGCCGAGCCGGGTCGTGCGAGATGATCAAACATGTGGATACAGTAGAATTCATTGAGATATACCTTAAAATCATACAGTAATACAATATCATGTAAATGTCGGGGTTTTCGGGGCGATTATCGAACGCGCGGCGCTCGACGGGCTGGTCGTCGCGGTGATCGAGCGTGTAAGATTATCCGCATGCCGCTCGAATCGATCAGCGACAGGACGCGACGCCCGCCGAGCGGAAATCGAGCGAAACGAGAAGGATGACGACGGCACGGACTGCTTTTCCAGCGATGCGACGCGCCGCGGCGATCGATCCCCTTGTGGGAATTGAGGGGCCGGCGCGCGATTGGTTTACCAAGACGTTTCCCGCCGGACCGACGCCGGCTCAACGGCTCGCGTGGCCTCTGATCGCCGCGGGCGAAAACGCGGTCGTCGTCGCGCCGACGGGGACGGGAAAAACGCTCGCCGCGTTTTTGGCGATCCTCTCTCGGCTTGAACGGAGGGTCGCGTTCGAGAAGCTCGAACGCGGCGTTCGATGCGTTTACATCTCGCCGTTGCGCAGTCTGAGCCGCGATATCGAGCGCAATTTGAACGTTCCACTGGAGGCGATGCGAATCGGCCTCGAATCGGCCGAAACGCCCGTCAAGGTCGCGGTCAGAACGGGCGACACCCCCGCGTCGCAGCGGCGAAGAATGCGCGACGATCCGCCGCAGATTTTGATCACCACCCCCGAAAGCCTTTCGCTGCTGCTCGCCCAGGCGGCGTGGGACGAAAACTGGAAAACTGTTGAACATATTATTGTTGATGAAATTCATGCACTCGTTTCTAGCAAACGGGGCGCCGATCTGACGGTTTCGCTTGAGCGATTGGCGTATAAGTCGAAGCGGGATCCGGTGCGGATCGGGCTTTCGGCGACGTGTCGACCCGCCGAAAGCGCGGCGCGGTTTCTCGTCGGTCCGAATCGGTCGTGCCGCGTCGTCGATGCGTCCGGGCCGGCGGCGCCGGTCGATTTCGACCTCAGGGTCGAATCGTTGATCGCCGCCGACGAAGAATCGGTTCGGATGGTTACATATCAACGGTTGATTAGACGATTGCGATCGATCTTCGCCGAAAACCGAACGACGGTCGTTTTCGCGAATACGAGGGCTCTGACCGAAAAGTTGACTCACGATTTGCGTCGATCGATCGCGACCGACGCGCTCGAGGTCGATCTCGAAGCGATCGCGGCGCATCACTCGGCGCTCCCCGCCGAGCGTCGCCGAGCGGTCGAGGCGGCGCTGCAAGCCGCATCGCTTAAGGCTGTTATCACAAGTACAAGTCTTGAACTCGGGGTCGATATCGCCGCGGCGGACGTATCGGTGTTGATCGGTTTGCCGGGGAGCGTTTCGCGGTGTTTGCAACGGACGGGGAGGGCGGGGCATCGGATCGGCGTAACGACGCGTGGCGTTATGCTCGCTTCGACCGCCGCCGAACTCGCGGGCGCCGCGGTGACTGCGTACGCGGCGCGGCGGGGCGAGGTCGAACCCCTCCGCGCGATCCGCGCGCCGCTCGACGTCCTTTGCCAGCAACTCGTCGGCATGGCGTGCGACCGCGATTGGCCGATCGAAGACGCGTATCAATTGATCAAAAGATCTTCGGCGATGGCCGATCTTGATCGTACGGATTTCGACGATTGTTTGTCGTTTTTGGCGGGAGAGCTCGCGTCTCCCGCGGGGGCTTACGAACCCGAGCCGGGAGCGGGCCCGCGTTGGACCTCGGCGCGGCTCTGGCGATGCAAAGGTTGGTTCGGAGTTCGATCGCGGCGGATCATCCGCTGGTTCTACGCGAACGTGGGAACGATCCACGCCGAAGAGTCGGTCCGCGTCGAGGTCGACGGGGTCGAGATCGGCAAGGTTGAAGCCGATTACGCGGATCGGCTCGCCGCGGGAGATCGATTTTTGCTCGACGGTCGTTCGTTCGAGTTTAAACGTTTCAAGGGGACGACGCTGATCGCCAAAGCGACGGGCGCCGACGGCGATCTGCCGCGCTGGCACAGCGACCGTCAATCGCTCTCGGGTCCGCTCGCGCTCGCTCTCGGGAGGTTTCGCGAACGCCTGGGATTCGTCGTCGAATCCGAAGGTTTCGCCGCGGCGCAAGCGTTCATCGCACAAGAGTACCTCTTGAATAAAAATGCATGTGATGTTTTGATCGAGTTGATCGCCGCGCAAATTCAATGGAGCGAGATTCCCGACCCGACGACGATTCTGATCGAAGAATCTCCGTGTAACGACGGATATGATTACGCGTTTCATGTTCCTCTCGGTCGATCGGCGTGCGAGGCGATCGGGCGCGCCGTCGGTGCGCGGCTGGGGCGTCGTTTCGGCCGAGGCCTCGGGTTTGTCGTCGCCGATCTGGGCTGGTCGATTCGAATTCCGGGGTTCGACCGGCTCGAAGCCGATCAACTTGCCGAGCTGTTCGCGATCGAAGGGTTTGACGACGCGGTTCTCGCAGGGATTGATCGGGGAGATTTGCTTGCGCGTAGGTTTAAACATGTAGCGAGCACGGCGTTGATGGTGCTGCGGAATCGCGAGGGGGGAAAGCGGACGCGTGTGGGAGGAATGTCGTGGGTGAGCGTGCGGCTTTTTCCGCTCGTCAGGGCGGCGTGCGCCGATCACCCGCTGTTGCGCGAGACGAAACGCGAAGTTTTGGACGATCTGCTCGACGCGCCCGCGGCGATCCGCTTCTTGGAAACGAGGCCGTCGATCCGGTTGCGTCGACTCGCGGGGATATCGCCGCTCGCGGCGGCGTGGATCGACCCGTCGGCGAACGAGACGCTGATGTTCGAATCCCCCGCCGACGCTCTCAAACGGTTGCACGAGCGGCTCGCGGGAACTTGCGTTATGGATTAAGGTATGAATTACATGATAACACAAGCGAACAATAATTCTTTGAAGCGAAACGCCGCCGCGGGAT
>JAKBCQ010000256.1 GCA_021807585.1 Planctomycetota bacterium
ATCGGTCGGCGGCTTGAGCGGTTTGATTGGATTGGATTGGATTGGATTGGATCGCGTATCGCGTTGAATTCGCGTTGCCTACTCGTTCGATTTGGCGTAATCTTCGCGGTCTAGGCTATTGATGGTGTCGAAACGCCCGATAAAAGGGGATTTCGCTTGGAAGGTCGGGTATGGAATCGACGGGCGCGGGGATTTTGGGCTGCGATCGCGGCTTCGTTGGTCTTCGGATTGGCGGGATGCGGTCATATCGCCAAGCATCCGTTTCGCGCCTGGAACGATCCTTCGTCGATCAATCGTGCTCGATCGACGCACGTCGCCGAGCGGCTGCCGATCGATCAGGCGATCCCTTCGTTGATTAACCGGCTTGACGATAAAGACGAGGTTGTGCGGTTGACCGCGAACCACGAGCTGAAGCGGCTTTCGGGCAAGGATTTCGGGTTCGAGCCGTGGGGGAGCGCCAAGGATCGCGGCGCGGCTTGCGAGCGTTGGAAAGCGTGGTGGAGAAGCAATCAAGCCGGGCTAGCCAAAACCGAGCGATTACCTTAAAGTTCCCCGCCGAGGTCGCCGACATCGCGTTTGCAAACGCGATCAACGCGGAAGTACTGATTCGAGCGACCTTGATTTTGCGTTCTCCGCCGCGACCAGGGAGGGTCGAAGCGATGGCGACCGTGTCCGATGGGCTCGCACGACGCCGTTCCTCCGTGCACCGTGATATCGTCACAGCGATTCTCGCGTATATGGGCGCCGCGGCGATTCTCGCGTGGTCGTCGTTGTTCGTGATTTTTCGCCGGCGAACGCATTCGAAGTCGACATCGCGTGGACGCGCGATCATGATTCAACTTGATTGGCTTTTGGTGATGGGTCTTCCGCTTGTCGGATTGGCGCATGTGGGAATCGGTTCTTTTTTATCGATGCAGGCGTATTTCGGTGCGATTTTCGCGGAGGGGACCGGGGCGGTGGTCGGCGTCGGTTTGGTTCGGAACATGGCGCCGATGCTGACGGGTCTTGTGCTTTCGGTGATGCAATCGACGCGCACCGTGGCCGAACTGAGACGGCGGAATGCAAGAGGGCTCGATCACGACCCCGAGTCGATTCCCGATCGGGGCGAGGATTCGATTCAAGGAATAACCGATCCCGCGTCGTTGACGTTCACTCGGATCGCGGCCGCGGCGATCGCGGGGCCGATTCTGGCGGTGTGGGGCGCGACGGTCGGGACGCTTGTCGGCTGGGCCGCGGCGAAATCGATGTTGGGGATCACCGACGCGTCCTTTTTCATGCGATTTTTCGACATGTTATGGGTTCGTGATGTGATCGGTCTTGTCCTCAAAGGGAGCGGGTTCGCCGCGATGGGTGCGTTGTTCGCGTGCCACGAGGGATTGCTGGGGGCGACCGATTCGAAGTGCGATCTCGATACGATCAGCCGCGCCGCGTTCCGGTCGATCGTTTGCTCGACGTTATTGATACTCTTGTTCAACGCGGTCTGGTTTATGCTTGTATATGTGTCGGGTCCGCCGTTCGGGCCGACGTTGCTCAAGCCGCCGACCCGCGGGTGAATCCAAACGTTTTCGCGTCAATATTTCTTAATCATTCACGGACGGATGATGGGGGGAGGATGCCCCGATGAGACACGCAACGCTTCGCGAGATCCGAGTCGGCCTGGTGATCGTCGCGGCGCTCGCGGCGATCGGATCGCTTTTGTTCGTGGCGTCGGGAGGCCCCGGGTTTTTGACCGCGCACCGTTCGATCGACGTGGTTTTCCGCGATGCGCAGGGGGCGCGTGCGGGAAGCTCGGTTCGGATCGCGGGGATGGAGGTGGGGAGGGTCGACGACGTCGTCCTCACCGAGCACCAGGGAGCTCTCGGCGCGCTCGTTAGGATCTCGATCCCCAAAGATCTCGCCGGCAAGTTGCGCCAGGATGTGAAGATCACGATCCAAGCAAGTCTTACCGGTCAAAGTAATGTAAACATTATTTCATCTGGAAGATCTTCGGTTCCGCTCGTCGCCGGCCAGCTTGTGACTGGGGTTGAAACCTCGGTATTCGACCCGATTCTGGAGCAGGTGGGTCTTGGCCCTGACGAGCGTAAGGATTTGAGTCACACGATTACGACGTTGCGGCAGACGGTCGACGTCGCGGCGCCTCGATTGCGTTTGATTTTGGATCACGCGTCCGCGGCGGTCGCCAACGTGCGCGAGACGACCGAATCGATTCGACCCGCGGCCGAGGACATTGCGCGCAAGCTCGAAGCCGCGGGACCGAGGATCGACGCCACGCTCACCTCGCTGAACCGCGTCTCGGCTCAGGCCGACGCGCTTTTGGCCGAGAATCGCCCGAATCTCAAGGCGATTCTGGCGAGCGCCGAGGATCTTTCGGCGACGCTCCGCGATATCGCCGCCAAAGATCGCGAAAAGATCGATAAGTTGCTCGACGGCTTCGAAACGATCAGGATTCGCACCGATCACGTGATGTATAACGCCGAAGTCCTTTCGGGGACTGGAGTTCAGATGTTAATTCGGAACCGCGCCGCGATCGATCGGACGATTGCGAACGTGCGCGACGCGACCGATTGGGCGGATCAATTGATCCAAAAGATCTATTCGAATCCGTTCGTGATTAGTCCGTTTTATAAGCCGAATCAGGAAGATATCCGCACCCAGACGGTCGCGGACACGGCACGCGTGTTTGTGAAGGGGGCTCGCGAGCTTTCGGACTTGGTGAAGACGCTGGAAACGCTTCAGGCTTCGGCATCGAACCCCGAGCAAAAGAAGGAGTTCGAGCAGCTTTACAAGAAGGCGTGGATGCTGACCGATCTCCTGAGCCAGACCGAGAAACAGCTTGCCGAGGGGCTTCGTCCGCGAACGCGGAAAGGGGCGATCCGCGAGTAAGTCGTCGTTGGCGCGGCGGCGGATTCGCCGCTCCGGCTGTTTTTTTCGCGTCTTTGGTTAAATTCGATTCGTCCGACGGCCGATAGTATGTGTGTGAGGCTCGATTCCCGTCGGGCTTCATGGCGGAGATCCGAAACGCGATCGAACGGTCGACTCCCGTCGAGTCGATTGAATTGGACGCGAACGCGGCGGGCTCCGTGAGTACTGTGTTGCACATCATTCGCGCGAGTCGTCGGTGGAACCGGCGGCTGAAGCACCAATCGGGGAGGCTCACATGGAAGTCTACGGCGCCGGGGGAGCACAAGGCCCCCAACCTATTTATCCGCGACTGGCCGCATTGGGGGTCGACCCCGGCCAGACCGTTCAAGCGGGGGCTCCCCGCGACCAGGTCGAGATCTCGCCGCTCGGCAGGATGCTCGACGGTATCGGCGACTTGCCCGAGATCCGTTACGACCGGGTCGAGGAAATCCGCCGACAAATCGCCGCCGGCGATTACGAAACAATCGACAAACTCGAGACGGCGCTCGATCGCCTGCTCGATGAACTGTCGGGCTTCTAATCCCATGACGCGCCGTTCATCGTCTTGGTGAAGGCTCGACCACCAATTCCAGGCGCAACCGCGCCTCGATCCAGCACGGCCGGTAGGGCGAGCCCTCGATCGCGAGGTTTCGCCCCGCCGGCCGTTACCTTTTATATTAATCAATATATATTTTTATAATAATTCTTAAACATAATGATTTTTAGGATGCAATGATCGCGTGCTTGGAATATTTGGCGTACGATCGTCAATATCGGGCTCGATTCAACCGATATAACGAATCGCACGTGCGGCCGAACCTCCAACCGGAACGGAGATCGGGGCCGCAAGGAACGGGACGTGCCTCGACAAGGAGGTCGGGCGATGCGCAAAACAAAACGAATTCGACGGTATCAAGCGATCGCGACGCTGTTCGCCGCGACGACGCTCGGTTGTTGTGTTTGGGAAGCGCGCGGCGATGATCAGCAGGGATCGTCGGGTTCGGGACCCGCTCCCGGGCCGATCGCGAGGCTCTTTCGCGTCGGTCGCGCCTCGTCGGCCCGCAAGCCGTCGGCGGCTTCGACATCCGACGTCGGATCGCCAAGTTCGGCGCCGAACAACGCCGATTCGCTCTTCGGCTCGTTTGGATCAACAAGTACATATGCGAACACGCCCGGTTCGCGATCGACCGCGAGCTCTCAGCCGATGAGCCCCGGTTCGGGCCCGAGGATCCGTCCCCAACCGAAATCGAGCCGGCCGATCACCGACGCCGATCCCTTGCTCACGCTCACTTCGATCCTTAAATCCGATAACGGCCAACGTTTTGCGATGTTCATGCAAGTGTACGCCGACGGCACGATCGTCGACGGTGAAGGGGTGCATCACGTCGCCCGCACGGCGCTTCAGCCTCTGGTCGATGCGCTTCGCGGCAGCGAGGCGATGAAGCAGCACGGTCATTGCGGCGGCCCGCCGACCGATTATCTCGAACAAACTCATGTTATTGTGTATGAACGAGGCATGGGTCGATTGCGGGCGAACGCGTTCTCTTACTCGGGTAATACCGAGGGCTGCGATCATTCGCTGAAGCACGTGCGCGATGCGATCGACGCGCTCCAGCGACAAATCAGCGGCCAGGGGTCGGCGGCCTCGGCGCATCCCGCCGCGCCTTCGACCGATCCCTCGCTTCCAGGGCTCGCCCCATTAAGCCCCGCGGCGCCCAGCCCGATGCCCCCCGTTCCCCTCGATGGAGCGCGGTCAATCCCGCTCGATCCGCTCGATTGACGACGTGACGCTCGCCCGACAGTCAAACTCCGATCGTCGCTCGCCGGCAAACAATCCCGGCGACGACCCGCTGTCAAAAATCGATCGCGGTCGATAAGATAAGGATTCGAGGAACCGCGCCGATCGTCGCCGCTCTGGTTGACGATCGGCGCGATTGTTGATTTTATCCACACGCGACGATTTGGGTGAACACTTGTCAAAAACGGCGCCTTTGGAACCGCTTTCGGTTTCGGACAGTCCCGAACGCAAGTTCGGCGAATTCCTGGAAATTCGCGGCGAAAAGCTCACCGAGCCGAGGCGCGTGTTGGTTCGTCATATCTTCGACGCGCACAAGCACTTCGACGCCGACGAGCTCGCCGCCGAACTCCAAGCCGCGGGACGTCGCGTCAGCCGCGCCACGATTTATCGCACCCTCCGGTTGCTCGTCGACGCCGGCCTGCTGCGCGAGCTTCGCCTCACCAACCGCACCGCGTACGAACACGATTACGGATATCCCTCACATGATCATTTGCATTGTTCTAGATGCAATAAGATCGTCGAGTTTCGCGACGATTCGATCCGCCGCATTTGCGATCAGATCAGCCGCGACAACGGCTTCCGGGCGACGGGGCGCCGATTGGTGATCGAAGGCGTTTGCGCCGAATGCTCGAAGGCTCGCCCTCCCAAACGGATGCTCGATTTGATATGATTTGATTTGATCGGATCGG
>JAKBCQ010000257.1 GCA_021807585.1 Planctomycetota bacterium
ATTGATCCCTTCGACCAAGACGTTCAACACTCAAGATCCAACATGCGCTGTTTCCGGCGAGATCGCGCCGACCTACGACGTTTCCGGCGAGATCGAGCCGACCTACGACGTTTCCGGCGAGATCGAGCCGACCTACGACAACAACGCCGACATGATTTCGGACCAAGGCCGGACGTTTGTCTTCGACGCGTGGAATCGGCTTGTCGCGGCGCGGAGCGGTTCGACCCGTCGCGGCTTACGGTTACTTCGCTCTCAGCGGCTATCCCGAATCTCCCTGCGAGACGATCTTGGTTGGATTACGCCGGTTTGATGTCCCTATTATCAGTCTCTTCAGCATCTTCGATAACTGATAATAATGGTTTAGTCTTATTTGGGAGGGCTAACCTACTGGTGAGTCTCTTTTGGAAAATCCCTGTGCGAAAGGCGGTTTTGCTCGCATCTAGCATACATCATATCAAGACACCACATCAGTATGTTCACCCTCCCGTTTGAAGATTCCCCATCAAATCCCGCGGAATACGCGGTATTCTTGCCGGATCGTCTCTCAGAGGCTATCCGGAAAAGCTCCCGAAACCCAATCGGCTCGATTTTACCGGTTTCGGCGCCGATCAACAAATAGAATCAATATACGTTAAATATCTAGATGTCGGTTTATTCTGATTGGGAGGGCGAACCTCCCGGTGAGCCTCTTCTCGTAAACTCAGGCGACCAGGCCGATTTATCGGTCAATAATCGCAAACATAATAATGCGGCTCACACGGAGGTTCGCCCTCCCAATTTCGGGTTCGCCCTCAAATCCCGTCGAATATGCGGCTTTCTTTCCGGATAGCCTGTCAGTCGAAGAATCGGCGAGACGTATTCGGCGTCAAGCACGACGAATACTCTTTATGATTTGATGCAAGTGCGGGTGATCGAGGAGCGTTGGAACGTGAGCGTGGGTTTGGTTTGATTGAACTTTTGTTGATTTTCCTCGCGTCGCCATGCTGGCGTCGCCGCGCCGGCCGGCTTAAGATCGAACTTCGGGTCAGGGCTCGGTCGACGAAACCGTTTCGATCGGGCGTGAAAATCGACGAACGCATCACGATTTACGAGGTTCCGCACATGATTCGACCGACGCTCGCCCTTTTGTTGCCGGTGGTTTTCGCCGCCGTTCCGTTTGTCGCCAACGCCGACGAAAAGGGAGAAAAATGGGTTTCGCTGTTTGACGGCAAGACCCTCGGCGGCTGGAAGACGTTCGACGGCAAGGGAGAATGGGTCGTCAAGCACGGCGTCATCGAGGGATCGGGTCCCGCCTCACACCTTTTCAGCCCGCGCGGCGATTACAAAAACTTCCGTTACCGCGCCGAGGTCAAAATCAACGATCACGGCAACTCGGGGATGTACTTCCGTACCGAGATGGGCCCCGGTTTTCCCAAGGGTTACGAAGCCCAGGTGAACAGCACGCATCGCGACCCCGTCCGCACGGGCTCGCTCTATAATTTTGTTCCCATCAAGAAGATGCTCGTCCCCCCCGACACGTGGTTCACCCAGGAGATCGAAGCCGTTGGTAATCATATCATTATCAAAGTGAACGGTGAAAAAGTCGTCGATTTCGTCGACGAGAAGAACACCTTCAGCAAAGGACATTTCGCGTTCCAACAGCACGATCCGGGAAGCAAAGTTTCGATCCGCAAGATCGAGGTGATGGAACTTCCCGACGACGCGGGCAAGAAGTAATTGAACAAGATTTGAAAGTTCACGTGTTGATCTTTTCGCGCGAATCCGAGATTCGGGTTCGCGCGATTTTTTTTGGTTTCAAGCGCGGTGCGATCGGTTTTGAAGCTCGCCGCGTCGGGTTGATCGATTAGGGCGCGAGCGTTCTCGGCGTTTTCCGGTCGCCGCCGATTCGTCCGACGGGCCAAATGAGGCGGGTTGTGGTTCGTTGATCCACAGGTGAAACCGCGATGATTGTTTTGCCTCCGAGGGCGCGGCAGATGCGCGCGGTGAGGAAGAGATCGAGCGCGGGGCGGCGATTGTTGGAACCGATCCACTGATCGAGGGGGAAATCGGGGTCGATCTCGAACGTTTCGGGCTTCGAAACCGAGACGCGATCGATCGTGATATCGACGCCCCACATCCCCCCTTCGCCGAAACCCTTCACCGTGACGGGCGCCCCCTCGGCGGATGCGATCGCGTTTTCGATCGCGTGCTCGACGGCGATCCGAGCGGTTCCCTGATCGATCCAAACCTCTTGAGGGCAAGACGAATCCACCGTCACCGCAACGACGTTGTGATCGTCGACCGTCACCGATTGCGCGACCTCGGTGATCCAACGATCCGGTACAAGCTTGGCGGGTTCGCTCGCCGAAGATCCCTCGGCGACCCTCGCCAGATCGGAAATGACGTTCAAAATCCGCGCCAATTGACGCACGTTTTGCTCGGCGATCTCAATATCGGTGACTTCCAAACCTTCGGATCGCGCCGATTCGTCGATCATCCTCAGGCTTAAACTGATTACGTTGAGCGGCGTTCGTAAATCGTGCGCGATCAAACGCAACAACCCAGCCGAAAGATCGTGGGAAATCGTCGGCATCTTTGACTCGGGGGTGGACTTCCGAAATCTCAAACCCATATGCTCGCCTTCGCGTTCAGCGACTCTCCAGTTTAACAAGGCTGAAAGACCCCGGGCAAAGCCGACACGATCGGTCACGGAGCGAATCGATCGCGGGTCCAGAAAAGTCGACATCCTGATCACCTTACCAACCGTGCGAGCATGATAACACTCTAAATTTTCCAAGATCTTTCGCACGCGGATTCTTTCGCCTTGGGAGCGTGGCTGATTTTGGTACAAGCACGGGTCTTGATTCGATGACGTCATCGGATCGATCGAGCCGATTGGGCTTCCGCGGCACGATGGCGGCGATTGAGACGAAACCCTTGCCAGAGTTTGCTCGATTCGGCGCCAAGTCGGTCGAGCAATCGTCTCCCCCGCGATCGCCCCGCGAACGCGACGACGCCGCGCACGAGCGCGACATGTTCGGCGCGGCGGACCGCAGGCGCCATCGCGACCAGAATCGTCGAAGCGGTTTGACGCACGTCGTGGTCGCTGCGGACCGAAACGATCGTATCGATTTCCTTCGGCAAAACGGCTCTCAGGGCGTTGAACGCCGCTCCTTCGAGATCGGCCGAAACCGCGATCATCGCGGGGTTCGGGCGGCGCGATTCGGCGTCGTTCGGATTGTAGGCGCTCTCGAAGATCATCCGCGCGAACGCCGCGGCGGGCTCAACGGTCGATTCGTCAATCCATAATATCATGAAATCGGTCGATTCGATCATTTTTCGCGTGCGATCGTCGAGAATCGTCGGGTAATCGGCGGTTTCGGTCCATCGCGCCGCGACGATCGTCGCGGCGACCGCGGGGTCGAGCGGCATACCGCGCGCCGCGAGGGCCTCGCGAATCGCTCCCAGATCTGTTTCGGCGATCGATCGTAGCTCGTCGATCCAGCCGCTCGCGGATTGGATGGAAACGCCGATTAAGCGAATGACAATCCCGTGAGGGTTTGTCGCGTGATCCGCGGCGGCGTGCTCGGGCGATCGAACGGTGCTGCGCAGTTTGCGGTAAGTCGCTGCGCCGATCGCGAGCCGACCGCTGTAAAGTTCGATCAGGTGCGCTCCGAGCCGATTGACGTAGGCTTCGAATAGCCGACGCATCACATTTTGACTCGTGCTTCGCCACGCGGGCTTTGAGAGCCATTCGCGCGCTCCCAGCCGCGCCAGCCCCGCAAGCGGTTGCGCCAGCGGAAGCACGTAAGCGTACAAATCGCTCGCTCGTTGCGCCCAGCCCGCGGCCTTGTTCGCGACGAAACAATGACGGATCGTCAGTAAGTCGGCGCCGGGAACCTTCCTCACGAGATCCCCCAGATCCTCGGAGGCGAGCTCGATCGCGGTCAACAACTCGACGATCGGCACGCTTTCAAGCGGATTCGATTCATGATCATGATAATGCTTGGCTAGCCGATCGGCCAATCGCATCGCCGCATCCAAATAACATTGTGCTTTTGAAAATTCATCGATATCGAGCGTTTCACCGCGGCTCGCTTCGTCCTGGACGATATCCCAGGCGATTTGATCGTTCGGGCCGAGCGTTTCGGGGGAGTTCCAGTCGATCGGCGGCAGCACGGCGCGACGGTCTCTCGTCCAGCGATCCCCCAAAAACGCCAGCAGCGCCCCGGTGAAAACCCACGCGATCCCCGCGGCGATCGCCCACCCGCGTTCGGCGAGCCAAAAGAAACCGAGGGTCATATAAACAAGCGACGGCGCAATAAAAAGCGTCGCGAGGATCCAGGCGCGCCAATTTTTCCACATGTCGTCGCGGCTCCGCGGTCGTTTTGGTTCTCTTTCATCTTATTCGCTTGCGCCGCGCCGATCTCGCTCGATTTCTCGAATCAGGGGTAATATCTCGATCGTCGCGGTGAACGGATATCGACCGAAGTTCGAACCGATCGACGAAATCCGATCGGTCGGCGTCGATCGAGCGAAGGAATTGTCCGCCGAAACGGTCTTGAACGATCGAGCGTTTCGGTGTATTGACGACTCGCCGATCGATCCGACACCTCCGGCGATCCTGTTTCCAGAATCCATAGCGACGATCCGCGACGATCGCTCTGAAGCGTTTCGAGAGCGCCGTCGTCGAGCGTTTGGGAGTTCCGCGATGATCCTCACTCCAATTCGTCGAACCGCGGTGATCGCGACGCTCGCACTCACGGCGCCGGCGCTCGGAACAGGCTGCACGAGGAATTATTTTTACGGAGCGACGCCAGGATGCGTCTCCGATCCCGGTTGCGGCGGTTCCGAACCCGTCTTCGTAAATCCGGGACCGATCGGCGGAACTCCCACGCGCATCGACGGCGAGGTCGGCGGTCTCGATTCGACCCGGACGACGATCGCCGGCGCGCCGAAATCATCGCGGGTGATCGTCAGCGAGCCGCTCGACGCGGGAGGCGCCGTCGACGACGCCCCGCTCGCCGTCCGATCCAACCGATCGAGCCCCAGAACCTGGATCAAAAACGACCGCCGCGATATCGCCACAACCACGATCAACGGTTCCACGGATGACGAAACAATTGATCGCTAACGGCTCCTGATCGTTCCCCTCGGTTTCATCGTTGCTTTTGACCGCCGATCGACCTCCGGTCGCGCGGTTCACTCGTTCACGCCGCGCCTTCAAATCATCGCGATTCACGTCTTTCAGTTTGCGAAGTCCGATTTCGAGACGTATCGTGGGATTCGGGTCGACGCTCGAAGCGGGCTTACCCGGACCTTAATGATCGGCCCGCGTTCCAATGAACGCTTCGAATCAACGCTTCGCCCCGATCCCGCCATGAGTCGTCAATCATGCTAA
>JAKBCQ010000258.1 GCA_021807585.1 Planctomycetota bacterium
ACGACCTCTCGACCGTTCGGTGCGGAATGAATTCGACCGTTCATCGCGTCGCTCGCGCTCACGCGTTCGTCGTTTCCGTCGACTCCGTTCGTTTTAGATGAATTCACGTGAAAATGTGGAGGAGGGTTTCCGTTGCGATGAACCCCGTTCCCCGTTTCGTCGTGTGAATCGGCGTTCGACTCCGAATGATTCGTCGAATTATCACTTGAGCATTCCGTAAGATCGTGATCGATCGCGGCGGCGAGCCGCGACGTCGCGGAGGCCGCGGTCGCGCCCGACCGTTCTCCATTCGAATGCGAAGCGAAGCCGCGCTCGCGGGCGTAAGCGAGCCTCATCTCCTGCTCGTGTTCGCTCTCTGCCTGCGCCTCGGCGATCTTACGGAGCGGAAGCATCCCGTTCGCGAGCGCCGCGAGAGCCGCGACGTTGTTCGTCGCCACCGACGCCATAATGCCGAAACCGAGGAAAAACGCGCCGCCGATGCATAAGGCGTTGGGAGCAATAATTAAATGCCAGCTCTTGCGCACGTTACGATCGAGATCGCGCGAAATGTCGCGCAGATCGCACAGCTTGGAAAGTCCCTCCTCCATGAAGACGATGTGCGCCGTATCGGTCGCGATCGAAGACGCTCCGCGGAGCGAGATCGACACGTTGGCCTTCTTGAGCGCGATGGAATCGTTGATCCCGTCGCCGACGAAACAAACCTTCTTCCCCTCTGATTGCAACTGTTCTACATAACTCGCTTTATCCGCGGGAAGTACCTGCGCGAAGTAGCGATCCATCCCCAGGCTTTCCGCGAGCTTCCGCGTCGGCGCCTCGTGATCGCCCGAGATGATCGCGATGTGCTTGATTCCACGATCCCGCAGCCCCTTGACGATCTCACGCACCTCGGGCCGAACCGAAGCCTGCAACTCAATCGCTCCGCCCAGGCGATCATCGACCGCGACCATCACCAGCGTATGTCCCTCGTCGTGCGCGTCGGCGAGCAACGCCTTCACCTCGGGTGAAATCTCAACCCCCTCCAAATCCATAAATCGCGCGCTTCCGACGCGAATCGTCCTCCCCTCGACGTGCACCGTGATTCCATAACCGACATGATATTTTGAATCGTCGATCATCGGCAGCGGAACGCCCAGCGTCTCAAACCGATGAAGAATCGCCTTCGCGATCGGATGCGCAAATTTATTCTCGGCCGCCGCGGCGTAGCGAAGAATCTGATCGGGATCGAACCCCGCCGAGGCGACGATCCGACCCACCTCGGGTCGTTCTCGCGTCAGCGTTCCCGTCTTATCAAACAAAACAGTGTCGATCTCATTCATAAGCTCAAGCGCTCGACCGTCTTTGACGAGAATCCCCTTATGAGCGCAGAGCGCAAGCGTCGAGAGCATCGCCAGCGGCGCAGCCATGCGGATCCCCGTGCCGAAATCGCTGTTGAGCACCGCGACCGCCCCCGCGGGACCCAGCGTCGCCAAACCAAGCGTTCCCAGCGCCAGCGTGGGAATCACCGCCTTGTCGGCGAGTCGTTCCCCCTTGTGCTGCGAAGTGAGCTTATAGCCCGCCGAATCGTTGAGAATCTGCGAAATCTTCGCCGACGCGGTCTCATTCCCCGAGCGTTCAACCTCGACGAAAATCTTGCCGGCCACCATCACCGTCGCGGCGAACACGCGATCGCCGATTCCCTTTTCCGCAGGCGCCGATTCGCCTGTGAGAGCATGTTGATCAATCATCGCCATGCCCTCGCGGACGAAGCCGTCTACCGGAACGACCTCTCCCGTGTTGACGACGATCACATCTCCCTGCTCGAGTTTTTCGAGCGGAACCTGAACCTCGGCGCCCTCGCGATAAAGCCAAACGTATCGTGGTTGCTTGCCGAAGGCGCTGAGCAACAGCTTTTTGGAATCATCCTGTGTTTTCTTGACGAGCACCTTGCCGAACCCAAGGCACCAACACAAGACCGCGCCGGGGAAAATCGACAAAGTCGACAAACAGCCGATCACGACGATCGAATCGAGCACGTCGACGCCAAGCCGACGCTCCTCAAACAACACAACGCGTGCTTCTTTAAACGTGGGAATCGACGTATAGGCGAAGAGCGCCGCGGTAAACGGTAAGAGCGGCGGCGCAACGAATTGCGCAACGGCCGCCGCGGCGACCGAAACCGTGCAAATCGGCAGGTGAAGATCGGGGCGATCGTTTTTGGCGGGGATCTCGGCCTGACGCAACGCCGAATCCAAGATTTCAACGATCTGGCTCGAATTGAGCTGACCGCGATCATAGACGATAAGGACCGATCCCGTCGTCGCGCTCGTCGTGTACTTTTCAATCCCCAAAACGCTCATCAACTCGCGCTCGATCGCTTGACAGACCTCCTTCTTGCGTAAAAGGAGATCGTTCCGTAAGCGAATGCGTCCCGGCGTTTGGCTTCGGACGCGCCAAGTCGAACCCTCGATCTCGGACGCTGCTTCGCCGCCTTTTTGACGAGTTTTGCGCAATGCGGCCAGCACCGTCGCGGGTCCAATCCGATCTCGATCGACCCTCTTGGCGCCTCGATATCTCCGTCCGTTCAAAACTTCTTTAGAATAAGAGTTCGCTGATCCTTTTATGACTCGGTCGGCGGCGCCGTTCGCATGGCCGTTTATATGGCCGTTCGCGAGGCCGTTCGAGGTTCCGTTCGCATGGCCGTTCGCGAGGCCGTTCGAGGTTCCGTTCGCATGGCCGTTCGAGGTTCCGTTCGCATGGCCGTTCGAGGTTCCGTTCGCATGGCCGTTCGAGGTTCCGTTCGCGAGGCCGTTCGAGGTTCCGTTCGCATGGCCGTTCGAGGTTCCGTTCGATTCGAGTGGAACGGAGCAACGCGACAGCCGCTCGACGACGACGTCTATCACGTGTTGGAGCGAACAAGTTTTGGCGTGATAGCGGATCTCGGCCGCGGGCTCGGCGCCTTCGCTCCCGATCGAGACGCCGAGAATCTCTTCGGCTTGCTCGACCCCCGCGACGAACCGACGGCAAAAATCGGCTTTGGGATCGCCGAAAAGTTCGCGGCTTCGCACCACGATGAGCCCCGCCGACGGAAATGATACAGAAATATTCATAAGTTGTGAACCAATTGATGAAAAGTCACCGGTCTGTTGCGTCGCGGACGCCGATCAGTGCGTCCAATCGAGATCGATCGTCTTGGGGGGATTTGCTTGAACATGATTTCAATCGACCGTGGCCGGCGGGTTCGCCGAGCGTCGTCGATTCGGTTCACGCGGGAAGGGAACGTCCCCCCCGCGCGGATTCATCCGGCGGGCGCGACCGGCTCTTCAGGATTATTCATGTGTTCTTTCACTTCGGCAAGCGTGTCGTAGATGTCTTCGATACGCTCGGCCATTTTTTTGGCGGCGTCGGCGTATTTATCGCCGACAAGATCCCTCGCCCCGTCGAGCACGGGTCCGAGCTTATCCTTGAAGTAGGGATATGCGGCGATCACGGCCGCTCCCACGATCACCCCTCCCGCGAAAAAAAGCGCTTCGGATCGTGTCACCGGCATTGGAAACCGCCCTCATCGAAGATAGATACGCGGATCGGTAATCGCGATCGACTCGCGAGTTCGTCAATCGTTCCGACAATGGAATCCGTGAGAATCGACCGCGGGACGATTCCGCGTCGGTTTTCGTCGCGAGTCACCCCCAAACCGGTTGATCATCCGATCTCGATCGTTCGTAAATCGTCGACCGAACGACCGCGATTCTTGAATTCGGGGGGGGAAAGGAATTTGTTATGATGACATACAGGCTAATTGCTTTAAGGTCGATCGAAATCGTTTCAGGCCGACCCGGACACGAATCAAACGCCGTTCTTCTCGGCTCCGGCGAGGACGGCACGCCGACTTCATACCCCTAACCCGCTTGGAATCGCCGAGCGATCACGAAGGCTGAGGTTGGAAATTTTCTTGAACCGCTTCGCCGACCGGTTGCGATTTCATCTTTTCGACCGAGTCTTTGGCCGCGATCGCTCCGTCGACCATTCCGTGGACGATCGCGTTGTTCTTGGGAATCGCTCGTCCCACGAGCAACACCGGGAACACCACGCCGAACGAAATCGTGTAGCACGTGGTGTAAGTGAATCGGCTCACGAACTTCTCGGTCGCCTCCCAAACCTTGGGAGCGGCGTCCTTCGCGTGGGTGGCGCCGTCTCTCATCGCTTGGCCCGCCTGGCTCAACGCGTTGGCGACCGCCTTCATGGGGTCGCTCGAATTTTGATCGGCGGGGATCGTGTTCTCGGTCACTTGCAGGCTCCTTTGGAAGTCGATCAGACGCTGATAATTCTATGAACATGGAAAACTGACATACCACGGAACAACCGTTCCATGATAAATCTTGACGTCCGTGCCAAACAATACGATCCTAACACGGAAAAGGTTCCAATCAAGCGGAAACTGGATTGTTGCGTAATCTCGGCGGTCTGGGAGGGATATACCGATTACGCAGCCGGTTCATCCCGATCGTGATTTTTTTCGCTCGATACCGCGCCTCCGATGAACAAAACACCTTGCTCTCAAAGGAGTTTCGTTCCGAATCTGAGCGCAACACACGGTCGCAAAACCATCCAAAGACTCACCTCACCCACGCTCCAGGCGTCGTCCTTCCTCCTCGAATGGAATTCGTCAAGAATACGTTGCAATTCGCGTGCCGATTTCTTAGCTCTCCGGCGGGAGAACGCGATCAGCCGAACGCGACACGGCTCTCACACGCGAGTTCGCATCAAAACGCAACCGCGAATCCCAACAGAATGATGTGATTCGGTGAATGTTTCGTGCAACCGATATTGTAGCTGCCGAAGATCGCGAACTGATCGTTCACCGTCCTGATCAGCCCCACTCCGTTGACGATCGCGTTCTGCTGGAGAACGTTCAGTCCGATAAACCGAGGTAAACTCGCCGCGTTGTAGAACCCTTGTACAAATATATCTAAATCTTTAATAACTTTATGCTCAAACGACCATTGCGTCGAGAATTCATAGAAGATATTGCCCCGCGACCGATTCCCGGTGATGCCGATATTCCATTCCAGGTTCACTTCGTACGGGAGCGTTTGATCAAACAGCATGTTGATCGACGGTTGCACCCCCGAATCAAGCGCCGGAGAGCCGAAATTCGTTTGCAAATAAACCTCGAGCCCCGCCGCGGGGATGAAAAACTTCCGGTTCTCGTTCCAAAAATGAACCTTGAAGTCGAAATCAAGCGGTGCGAATCCCGTCGTCCCGTTCTTCCCGGAGATCGCCGTCAATCCATTGCCGAAAAACCGCAATTCCAAATTGTCGGTCAATCCGTATCGAATCAAATAATTCCAGTTGTATGTCGAGTTCTTCGA
>JAKBCQ010000259.1 GCA_021807585.1 Planctomycetota bacterium
GCTGGAAACGGTTTTTCAATCGGTTCCTTATCCCGCGCTTTCAAGCTTTCCTGTTCAACCACGGAGCATTTCTTTATATCGAGCCGAGGAGATGACCGCGACGGGGGGTGCGATCGCGCTCGAGCGCGAAGGCGACGGCAAGGAGTGGATTCGGAACGATTCGACGATCGAACTGCGCGACGCCGAGCTGATTGACGTCGACCTTTATGCGAAAAGCGAAAAGAAAAAGGGGAGGATTCGCATCGGAACGATCGCGCCGAAGACGAAGGTCGCGGTTCCCGGTTCGACCGAGGGGGGGGCGTCGTCGAGCGTTGGAATCGGATCGGCGTCGACCGCGGCTCTTGACGACCGCGGGATCGGCAAGCTTGATCCTGCGGATTTTTTGGAAATGGCGGCGTCTTATCGCTGGGATCAATCGGCGGATCGGGGCGAGTTGAGGCTCGTCGCGTGGACCGCGGGCGCTCGCGACGGCGCGTCGATTACCCCCGAGGTCGAGCGGAAAACGGGGATGACGATCGTCGTTGCGCATTTGCGGTACGGTTCGGTCGTCGATCCCACCCCCGACCCCGCGTCGGCCGAATATGACGTGTTGGCGACGTTCCAGAATCAGCCGGAAGTCAAAGAAGGTGAACGAGCCGATCCCGGGAATATCGATGAATGATGGGATCGGTAAAATATTATGCCATAAAATCGTGGATATGATGAGAAGTCGTTTGTCGGTCGGCGTCGATCGTTCGGTTCAACAGAAAATGAGTAAGCGATGATTGAAGTTTCGCATTTCACCAAACGATTCGGCGAGTTTATCGCGGTCGACGATCTTTCGTTCACGATCGATCGCGGCGAGACGTTCGGGTTTATCGGGCCCAACGGCGCGGGGAAGAGCACGACGATTCGATTTTTGGCCACGCTCTTGCGGCCGACTTCGGGGGAGGGGCGAATCGCGGGGCATTCGGTCGTCGAGGAGCCGATGGCGGTGCGCAAGGTCGTGGGCTTCATGCCCGACGATTTCGGCGTGTATGACGGCATGAAGGTTTGGGAATTTCTTGATTTTTTTGCGGTCGCTTACGAGATCCCCCGCGATCGCAGGCGGACGATTATTGGACAGGTTCTTGATCTATTGGATTTAACACACAAAAAAGACGATTATGTGAACGGGCTATCGAAGGGGATGAAGCAGCGGCTCTGTTTGGCGAAAACGCTGGTTCATGATCCGCCGGTGTTGATTTTGGACGAGCCCGCGTCGGGTCTCGATCCCCGCGCCCGGCTCGAGATGAAGGCGTTATTGAACGAGCTGCGGCGGATGGGGAAGACGATACTGGTGTCGAGCCATATCTTATCGGAGCTCGCCGATTTTTGTACGTCGATCGGGATCATCGAGCGGGGTCGGTTGCTCGCGGCGGGGAGCATCCAGGAGATTCAGCGAAGGTTGCGGTCGCATCGGGTGTTGCGTGCGCGCGTGAGCGACGAATCGGCGGATCGCGCCGCTTCGATCTTGCGGGATCATCTAAGCATACGATCGGTCGAATCGTTCGATCATTCGATCACCGCCGAGTTCGAGGGGGACGACGACGACATGGCCCGGCTGCTGCGAACGCTCGTGACCGCGGGCGTCGGGATCGTCTCGTTCGCCGAGGAGGAGTTGAGTCTTGAGGAGGTGTTTATGATGATCACCAAGGGCGTCGTTAATTAATCGAGCGAGGCCGAGGCGATGTTTTTTCGAGAGAATCCCGTGCCGGCGCGCGAGTTGTCGGTGAATCTGCGGTCGCCCCGCGCGTTCGCGCTTCAGTTCGCCTTCGTGTCGTTTCTGGGGGCGGTCGTCTACTTCGCGTGGCCGAAGCACGTCGAGGCGGGTCGGCTCGTCGGCACGGGGGCGGCGCAAAATCTGTTCAATCTTTTTTTCCTGGGGCAGTATTTTTTGCTGGCGATCCTGGCGCCGACGTTCGCCGCGGGGAGCATCACGGGGGAAAAAGAACGGAAAACGTACGAGCTTTTGCTCGCGAGCCCGCTCAAGCCGTCGATGATTCTTTTCGGCAAACTGTTCTCGTCGATGGCGTATATCATTGTATTAATACTTTCTAGTTTACCGCTGATGATCTTATGTTATTTATTGGGCGGAATCGCCCTTTCGGAGATCGCGCGGGCTTATATCGTGTTTTTTTTCAGCGCCGTGACGTTCGGTCTTTTGAGCTTGGCGTGTTCGAGTTATTTCAGCCGGACGAGTTCGGCCTTGCTCGTGAGTTATCTGGTGATCTTGCCGTTGGCGCTCGTCTGCGTGGCGCTCACTCGAACCGATCCCGCCGCCGAAGACACCGTGACGCGTGATTTTATTTCGATCGCGATTCTCCCTCCCTGGTGTTTGGCGATTTGGACGATCGTCACGGCGCTCGTGACGCGTCGACTCCTGCGTCCCCCCGACGTGGGGAGCGAGGGGAAGGATGTCGTCGACGAGGAGGAGGAGATGAAGTTCGCGATCGGCGTCGTGATCGACCGCGATCTTTTTCCCGACAAGCTCTTCGCGCCCGCCAAGCGGAACGACCTGATGCCCGACGGAACGAATCCCGTCCTCGATAAAGAACTTCGGAGCGAGATCTTCAGCCAGGGAACGCTGATGCTTCGCGTCGTCATTCAGGTAAGTATGCTATTATCAATACCCCTCATGGCGGTGTTTTTATTTTGGAAGCCCGATCAGGCGAGTAATTATATCGCGTATATTATAATATTTAATATGTTGGTGGGTCCCGTTTTCTCGGCGGGGAGCGTGACGGGAGAGCGGGAACGGAAAACGCTTCCTTTATTGCTGACGACGCTGCTCGGGCCGGGGCGGATCGTCTGGGCCAAGTTGATCGCGGCGCTCCGCGTTTCAACCGTGCTCACGTTCCTTTTGACCGAACAATTGTTTCTCGCTTATATCTTTGTCCCGCAATTGCAAGCCGTTTTCTGGCGGTTGGCGGTCGATCTTTTGATCATCGCGGTTTCGTGCTTGGCGACGACTTCGATCGGCCTGCTTTGTTCGGCGCTCGCGCGGAAAACGTCCGTCGCAATGATTACCACATATCTATCGATATTGGTTTTGTTCGTCGGTCCCGTGGGCGCCAAAATGTATTTTCAGCGGACGATCGATTCTCGGATCGAGGAAGATCGGATCGAGGTTTTCTCGGTTTTGAGCCCGTTCGCGGCGGTATTCAGCCTTCCCGAGGCGAATTCGGATGAGACGAGGGCGTCGGCGGGGACGGGCGATCACGCCGTCAAGGCGTCGTCGTCGTGGATGATCGTCGGGGGCGTTTCGTTACCGTTGTGGTCGGTCTTCTTGTTGTTTTATCCGCCGTTCTGCGCGGTACTTTACGGGTTGACTTATCTCGCGTTCCGCCGACGGTGGTGGAGGGCCGGGATCGAATGAGGCGGACCGATCGATGAAGCTCAAGTACGCGTCCGAAATCCTCTTCGCGACCGCGTTCGGCATGGCGCTCGCGCGGGTCGGCTTCTTGGCGACGGGACGACACGGTCGACCGTTCGGGATCCCCCCCTCGGAGAAACTCGCGCTTCTGCTCGGAGGGTTCGTCACGGGCTTTACGCTCGTGGAATTCATCGCGCTTTTGATCGAACGAGCGATTTGCCGCGGCGAACTCCGCGGCTTCGGCATCGGCCGAAAAAGTTGGTCGATCGCCGGGCTTTATGTTATTCTTAATACTTTTGTTTATGTTATCTATTTTATGATCGATCATAAAATCAATCAACGAAGCACGCCGGTTACGCCCGGTTTTTTGCTGGATCGATTGGTTATGCTTCGAAGCCGATCGATCCTGGGCGATTTATCGTGGGCGCTCGTTGCGTTGTGGATCACGGCGCGGCTCGCGGGAGACCCGCGCGAACCCACCGCCGACGCGCGCGAAATCCTCGGCCGCGTCTTCGCGGGCTTCGTCGTCGGAGCGGCGATCGCGATTCAGGCGATGATTACGTTCGGGTATTAATGGGTGATATTCTTCTTCGCTTATAACTTTTCCACCCTGCCGTCGTTGAGATACCACATTTTATCGGGGCCTTTGACGAACCCCGCGGTTTGCTTGAACGACGCGATCGGCGCCGACCGGCCTCGAACCGAAACGACGACCGTGAAATCGGCGTCGAGCGCGGTCTTGCCGGCGCTTTTATCCGCCTGAAAATCGTCGACTTTGAATTCGATCGGAGTCCACGCGCCCGCTCCCGACGGTCGCACGCTCGCGAGCCGTCGCTTCCAGTAATCACAAAAGCCGGCATAACTCGAATATTCGGGAGTCGATCGCGCGTTCGCCGTCAACACGAGCCACATTCGCCGATAATGTGGAAAGTGATGTGAAAGCGCATCAAAATAATCACGCGCGGCCTGCTCGGGAGTCATCCTCACGGGGCGCTCGAGCGTAATTAAAATCGGATATGATAAAACCAACAACACAAAGCAGCCGATGAACAGCGCGGCGAACGCCATGCCGAACTTCATCGCCGACAACAGGGAATAAACGAGAAATGCGACGAGCAAAGCCGCGGGGATAATTTTGACGAGTGTCGGATTCCATTCGGCGGAGCGCGTCCAGACTTCGTCGACGCGCGCCTCGGCGGTCGCTTTCGACGTTTCGCGGGGACCCGACGAATCGGTCGATTTCGACTTCTTCCGCGGCTTAGTCGCCCCTGGATCGCCGTGTTTTCCTGATAAATCGTCGTTTTTCGGCTCACGCGATCGTTCGCGTTGGGCGGATTCGAATTCGTTTTCGAACGTCACGTCGTCGGCGGATTTCACCTGCTTTTTGACGCGATCGGCGCGGGGAACGACCGGGATCGGCGGAGGAACCGGAGCGGCGGCGGCATCGTCGTCGGGAGTGTCGTCGCCGCCGATCACCTCGTAACCGTCGTCTCCGGCGCCGGGTACGACCGCGCGATCGTCCCTCTTGGGAGGCTCGGGAACGTCGTGAAACAGGTCGGACGGATCAAAATCCGAGTCTTTAGCCATTCTTATATCTCCAATATTTAGTGATATATGGAATCACTCGTAATTTTACCAGCCCGACCAGCCGCCGCTCGCGACGATCGTCTCGCCGTCGACATACGACGCGAGATCTGAACATAAAAACAGGACGACCGACGCGATTTCGTTCGGGGTCGCGAAGCGTTTGAGGGGGATCGATTTGAGCATCTCGGAGCGGGCCGCCTGGGGGATCGTCGCGGCCATCGCGGTTTCGACGACACCCGGCGCGACGGCGTTGACGCGGATCGATCGTTTCGCCGATTCGCGCGCCAGGACGCGTGTGAGCGCGATGACGCCGGCCTTCGCCGCGGCGTAATTCGCCTGGCCGAAGAACCCGCCGAGCCCC
>JAKBCQ010000260.1 GCA_021807585.1 Planctomycetota bacterium
GTTGATCAGATCGATGACGCCCTGGAAGGAAGATTCGGCGCCGATCGGTAAATGGAGCGGCAAAACCGTAAGGCCGAGCTTTGATTCCAATTGCTGAATCACGTTCACGGGATTGGCGCCGCTCCGGTCCATCTTGTTGATGAACGCGAGCCGAGGGACGTTGTAGCGCTTCATCTGACGGTCGACCGTGATCGATTGCGATTGCACCCCGGCGACGGCGCACAAAACGAGAATCGCGCCGTCGAGCACGCGCAACGACCGTTCAACCTCGACCGTGAAGTCAACGTGTCCAGGTGTATCAATGATGTTGATTTTTTTATCACCCCAGAAGACCGTGGTCGCGGCCGAGGTGATCGTGATGCCGCGCTCTTTTTCGAGCTCCATGTGGTCCATGACGGCGCCTTCCCCCTTCACCTCCTTGATGACGTGGGTGCGGCCCGTGTAGTAAAGGATGCGCTCGGTGAGCGTCGTTTTGCCCGAGTCGATATGGGCGGAGATGCCGATATTACGATAGTTGCGTAGGTTTTCCATGGTCGTCGATTTTCTCTGACAGGGGATCGATCATCCAGGGGATCGATCATCCCCTTATTCATTGGGGTTCAAACCCGAACGCCGGGAGCGGTAACGGGGATTTCGGGTCGGCTCGACCCTTTACGCGGCGGAAGAGCCTAAGGCGGAATCCATACTGTTATCGGTTCTTCATCGGTGGATAACCTGAAGGATTCTCGCCTTGGGACGATCGCGTGGGAGGCGGGCTCGACGTCACATAATCGAATACGAATCACCCCACGCTTGGCATCGAGTTGAGACATCGTAATCAATCGGTGGAACATTCGACAAGGCCAGTTGTCTAACGGCGTCGAATTCATCGATCGTTCACGGTTCTCGATTCCTCAATGCGCGCGGTGGTACGTTTCTTTGTGTGGGAATGACCGAGAGACGCGGGTCGTCGGTTCGCGAGAGGGGGAAGCCGCGGCGGAGAATGGAAAACGACCCCGGTCGTCGCTCGACTCGCATCGATTCGATCACGTCGATTTACCGCGACGACGCGATTTTTTGGGGACGAGTCGGCGGAAATCATCGCATGAATAACTTGTCGCGATCGGATTTGGACGTCGTTTTACGAACGTCGCGCGGCGCATTCTCGATTTGGAGACCGGAAACGTGACGATCGCTCTCATGAGACGCGTGAAGCCGGTCGAACGGTTTGCCGAACGCACGGAGAAACGGCTTTCGATTTCGGTTTGGATTCCCGGTCTCGCGCAGTGGAACTGGGGGCAACGAGGCCGGTCGGCGGCGATTCTCATGACGTTCACGGCGGCGATTTTCGCCGCGGCGTTCACCTGGGGAACGTGGTTCGGCGCGGTGATGCTGGCCGCGGCGTTCGCGATGCACGCGGCTTCGCTAGCCGACTCGATTCGTCAGACCGCGTTTCCGCCGCTGGGGACATTCACCCCCTGGTGTTCGGCGATCGGATCGTTGAGCCTGACGATGTACCTCCCCGGCCTAGCGCTGGCGACATTTTTCGCTTTCCCGGTGTTTCCCGTTCAAAACGGAACGACGGGATACGCGATCAATCGCTGGGCGTACCAGGGGCAAGCGCCTCGACCCGGTCAGCTCGTCGTTTGGAACGACGCCAAAGCCGATCGTCTCTGGCTGGCGCGGGTCGTCGCCGCGGGAGGGCAACGGATCCGCTGGCCCGCCGGAATCGCCGCCGAATCGCCTTCTCCCGAAACCCCCACTCCCACACCGATGAACGAAAATCCAGGTTGGACCGTCAGTGAACTTGAACTCGAAATCCCCGCCGACCATGTTTTGTTAAGCTTGGGCGCCGATCCCAAATCCGACCAAGAAGATGCAAACCGCTGGGTGCTCGTCGCTCGTGACGAACTGATGGGGCGAGCTTGGGCGCGGCTTTATCCCGTCTGGAACCGGCGATTTCTGCTTTGATCGCGCCGATCGACGGCGAACCCGGCCGCCAGGAGCACCGACTCGAAGGGTCGCATCCGCCTTGGAATGGGTCGGACGTGATTGTGAATTTTCTCGTTCGCCCCATGACTTTCACTCGTTCGCCCGCTATAATTATTCGTGATCATGGGGTCGGAAGCGGGGCTTGGACGGCGAATTCTCGGAACGGTTCGCAACAGAATCCCGTATGAAACTTGGAACCGAACCGCGAATTCTATGGATCGACTTTGGGCGCCTTGGCGAGCCGCGTATATTCGAGAGTCGGCGCCTCGTCCCGACGACGGTCGTAAACCGTCGTGTTTCATTTGCGACGCCCTTAATCAAACGACCGATCGCGACAATTTGCTCGCGTGGCGCGGCCCGCGCACGGTCGTGATTCTCAACCGATTCCCCTATAACAACGGTCATTTACTCGTCGCGCCCCGTTCTCACGTCGGTTCCCTGGGTGAACTGGGCCGAGAAGAACGAGCCGAACCGATCGAAACGATCACCCGGTTGATCGACGTGCTCGATCGGATGATGAGTCCTCACGGCTACAATATCGGGCTCAACCTCGGCAAATCGGCGGGCGCGGGGCTTCCAGATCACCTCCATTGGCACGTCGTTCCACGCTGGGACGGCGATACCAATTTCATGCCTATTGTTGGAGAGGCCAAGGTGATTGTTGAAAGCCTGGATGAATTTTATGACCGATTGGTATCGGAAATCACTCGAGGCGAATGGTAGAATGCTTCGATACATCCTCGATCCGTCCTTTATCGCGACATATATCCATAGTATGACGTCCTTATTTATTCGGAAGTCGCCGGACGGTTCGCTCACCGTTTCGTTTGGGAGGTCCGCATGCTTTTGATAGCGATTCGCGCCGTTTTTATTTTCGCCACGGTGGGGCTTGCGACACGCATGGCGACCCTCACGAGCGGCATGGTGAACACGCCGATTCTTCCCGCCGCGGTTTTTTTGGGGATATTGGCGGCGGGGATCGGGATCGTCATGATCGATTGGCTGACGCCGCGCAAGCGCATCCAAACGATTTCGGCGATCTACTTCGGGTTAATCGTCGGTCTGATTTTGAGCAATCTGCTTCAGGTTACTCTTCAACCGACGTTTGATATGTTCTCTAAACCCATGAAAGAGGGTTTTGAGCAGGCTTTGCTGGCGCTTTTCACCGTGATCATCTGCTATTTTTGCGTCAGTACGCTGCTGCAAACCAAAGACGATTTTCGTTTTGTGATCCCGTACGTCGAGTTCTCGCGTGAGATCAAAGGGCCGCGGCCGCTCGTCCTCGATACCTCGGTGATCATCGACGGACGGATCGCCGACGTCGCCAAGGCGCGGATGATCGATCAGCCTCTCGTCGTTCCTCGGTTCGTCCTCCACGAATTGCAGGCGATCGCCGACAGCTCGGACAAGCTCCGAAGGAATCGCGGCCGGCGCGGACTCGACATCCTCAAACAATTGCAAGAGATGGAGGGGATCGAGGTACGGATCGACGACGCCGACATTCCCGAACTCACCGGCGTCCGCGAGGTCGATCATCGACTCGTCGTGTATACCAAACATCTGGGCGGAAAAGTCGTCACCAATGATTATAACTTGAACAAGATTGCGCGTTTGCAAGGTGTTGAAGTGATCAACCTCAACGATCTCGCCAACGCACTTAAGCCGATCGTTCTGCCGGGAGAGATGCTTACCGTCAAGCTGATGAAACGGGGTGAGGAGCCGGGACAGGGAATCGGCTATCTCGACGATGGAACGATGATCGTCGCCGAACAGGGGGTCGGTTATCTGGGAGAGATCGTCAAAATCACCGTGACGAGCGTGCTGCAGACGAGCGCCGGTCGGATGATATTTGGACGCCTCGATCCCGCCAACAAGCCCGCCTCGCGTGAGGCCGTTTAAGCGTCGTTTCCCTAGAACGCGGCGGCGGAGACGAGTTCTACGCCCCGTTTCTTTTCCAAGATCCGAGCGATCGCGCCGATTCTCCCAAGGTTTCTCGCGCCGTGCCGAATAGAATGATAGGGAAACGTCGTTCGCGAAAACACGCGGCGGGGGCTCCTCGGCGAAGGGACCGAAGTGACGCGATACGCTCGATGGTCGATTTCGATTGGACTCGCGGTCGCCGCGATCGGCCTGATCGGCTGGTCCGCGGCGTCGATCGGTGATTTACATGATCGCCTTTCCAGGCATTCGCGGCCGTTGGCGGCGGTGATCGCCGCGGCGGCGGCGTGCACCGCGATCGGCGTCGGCGCGGGAGCGGCGCGGGTGATGTGGCGGATCGGCCGCGATCCTCATAAGCAGGCCCAAGCCCCGCGGGACGTCGTCAAAGCCGCCGAGCTGCAAACCGACGTTGCGGTCGGCCTGATCGAACAGGTGAAGAACGAAGCGATCCGAGGAAGGCTCAAGGCCGAACTGAGCGCGCTTCACGCCGATCGCAATCGCAAAGAATTTCATGTCGTCATTTTCGGCACGGGATCGGCGGGGAAAACCTCGCTTGCCGGCGCGCTTTTGGGCCAGGCCGCGGGGAAGATCGAAGCGACGATGGGTACGACCCGCGCCGTCGAACGCCACACGCAACGCATCGACGGAATCGACGGAACCGTCTTCCTCACCGACACCCCGGGGCTCGCCGAAATCGGCGCGGGGGGAGACCGTCGCGAGGCCGAGGCCCGCGATCTCGCCGTGCGCGCCGACTTGTTGATCTTTGTGCTTGATCATGATCTTATTCGTTCAGAATTTGAACCGTTGACGTCGTTGTTGCGTCGGGGGAAGCGTTCGATCGTGGCGCTCAACAAGACCGATCGCTTCGTCGACGCCGACCGCGACGCGGTTCTTTCGAAGCTTCGGGAACGGCTTGAAGGGTTGATCGACCCGCGCGACATCGTACCGATCGCGGCGAATCCGCGACCGACGGTTACGCGGATCCGCTCGGCCGACGGTTCCGAACGCGTCGAGCTTGAAACCGAGGAACCGCAAATCGAACGCCTCCAGGATCGGATCGCCGCGATCCTCGACCGCGAGGGGGAATCGCTCCGGGCGGCGAATTTATTATTGCGCGCACACTTGTTAACCCAAGAATCGAAGCGCGAATTGACGATCGAGCGGCGGCGGCGGGCGCAGGAGGTGATCGACAAATACCAGTGGATCACCGCGGGGACGGTTTTCGTCAATCCGCTACCGGCGTTCGATCTGATGGCGACGGGGGCGGTTCAATTTCAGATGATTTCCGAGATCGCCGGAGCGTTCGCGGTTGAGCTCGAGCCGCGTCACGCCAAGATGATCGGGTCGCAGATGATCCAGATGCTGTTGAAGCTGGGGATGGTTGAAGCGGCGACTTCGCTCGTCGCGGGGTTCGTGAAATCGACGCT
>JAKBCQ010000261.1 GCA_021807585.1 Planctomycetota bacterium
GTTGAGACCGCGTTGATCGAGACATCCAAAGAACCCCTCCCCGGCCCTCCCCGCAAGCGGTGAGGGAGTTACATGCTTCGATGTACTAACATGAGCGATTGTATTCCTTCCCCCCGCTTGCGGGGGGATCGAGGGGGGTTGATGCCGCGTTGGTCGAGACTCCAAAGAACCCCTCCCCGGCCCTCCCCGCACGCCGGGAAAGTCAAATGACATACAAAATGATTATATAAAAGCAATTACGGATCGTGTCTCACTGTTGTTGCACCGCGCCGGGCATGCGCATCTCAAGCGCCAGCGCCTCGGGATTCGTCGATACCGTGAGGGCCTGCGTACCGCTTAGAACGCCTTGTTGATATAATTGGAAAATGTGCATGTCAAACGTTTGCATTCCATGCTGACCCGTACGGATGTAATCGGCGATGTCGCCGATGCGATTTTCGAGAATGTACTTCGAGGTGACCGAATCGCCGCGGAGGATCTCGACGACGGGACGAAGATCGTTCGCCTTCGTCGGAGTTAATCGTTGCGACACGACCCCCACCAGAGACGCGCCAAGCTGCTCCTTGGCGATCGCCAGGTCGACGCTCGGAACCATCGCGAGCAATCGCTCGATCGTCTGAGCCGCGTTCGAAGCGTGGATCGTCGCCAAGATCTGGTGCCCCGTATCCGCGGCGCGGAGCGCCATCTGAACGGTCTCCGAATCGCGCAGCTCGCCCACCAAAATCACGTCGGGCGCCTGCCGCATCGCCTGCCGCAAACCGTGAGTGAACGAGGGAGTATCCCGACCCACCTCCACATGCGTTAATAACGATTTTTTGCCTATATGTTCAAATTCAATTGGATCTTCGATCGTCAGGATCTTGATATGATATTCGGTATTGAGGAGGTCGACGATTGCGGCGAGCGTCGTGCTTTTGCCGCTTCCCGTCGCGCCGCTCATGAGCGTGAGGCCGCGGCGGGTCGTCGCGATATCGCGGACGACCGCGGGAAGATGGAGCTCGTCGATCGTGCGGATGAAAAGCGGTATCACCCGCAAAACCATCCCCGGCGATCCCAGATGACTGTACAAATTACAGCGAAATCGCGCCAATCCCGCGGCGGTATACGAGAAATCATGTCCTTTCGCCATCGCCTCGTTGATGTCGTCGATGATCGTCCGCGGGCCGATCGCGCGGATGAACCCGCGCACCTGTTCGTCGGTTAAACGAGCGACCTCGATCTCGCGTATCCTCCGCTTGATCCGCAATTGCGGCGGCGATCCCGTTTGTAAATGAAGATCCGACGCGCCCTGATCGACCGCAAATTTAAGCAATTGATCAATCGTCATATATCATATGTCCTTGATAAGTTGGTACGTCGATCGTGCGGACGCGTTACGCGTCGATGAAGGAGGTTGCGGGATCGGCTAAAACGGCGAACTCCCCTCGGTTCGAGCTTTACCCGAGGATTGATCTTTCGCCGCGGGCGCGGCTTTCTGGTCGTCGTTGTTCGATGGGAGGTCGGCTTTCGGTTTCGGCTGAGGGAGAATCTCAGATTCGACTTGCTCGAGGGTGTCGTCGATCTTTTTTTCGATCTCGGGGAGTTTTTCCTCGATCTCTCTCTCAACGATCGGCGTTTCTCGATAAATCAAAATCGCCCAGCCGACGAGGACGATCGGCAAGAAAGCCCCGAGGGTCTTCATGACGGGGCGCTTTAGCCGGCTCCAGTTCGACGCCCAGTAATAAATCGCGTAAGGCGGAAAAAGACAGAATAATCCCTTCCAAAAACTTTGTTTGAAGGGAAGCATGAATAAATAAGACGCTCCCACGCAAAGGACGCCGATGTTGGCGGCGACGACGACGAATCCTCCCAGATGAAGCAGCGTTTTTTGCTGGAACAGGTAGCCGATCAGCGCCATGACGAGGCCGAAGATCGAGATCAAATAAGCCCAATCGCGGAGATAGCGGAGCTTATTCGCGATGAAGCGGGCGGTGAGCGTGGGCATGTTTACCCAGATCGGCGGGGGCCCCGCTTCGCCGGTCGACCGCGTGAATCGGTACGGATCGAGCACGCGATAATTCGGGTTCTTGCGACGATTGAAGATGCGTCGCCAGTCCGTTCGTCGCATGAGGATCGGTTCGTCGTCGACCGATGAAATCATCTTGGGTTTGATTTCGGGATCGGATTCGGCGTGTTTCAGTTGAAAATCGGCGCGGCCGGGCGCGAGCTGTACCGGGATCGCCTCGATCGATTCGTCATCCTTGAGATGAAGATCGCCCTTGGCGCTCGAATGCTTCGGCGACGACTCCAGGACGGATGCCTGACCGCAATGGCGACAAGGAACTTGCTCGCCTCGGCTTCGATCGACCGAGAGGGGCCGCCCACAATGATCGCAGATCGGTGTATGAGGCATCTTAATACAATCACGTGATTGAGTTGAGATTTCGCCGGACGAGGTCGATTGACGGCGACGTCGCTGCTCATGCTTGTCATATCGTAATCTTGGTGAAAACGATATGCAAGGGGGTGGTGGAAGAGGCGGCTTTTGGCCGGTTCGTGCTTAAAAGGCGTTGTTTTGGGGTCGATCGATCGATCGCCGGGGAGTCGTGGTCGGCCGGCGAGAGGGTTGGAGGGGTTGATTTGCGGAGGGAACTGGTGAAGCGAGGGTTGAGCGATTACGATAAGCGGGTCTTTGACGGGGCTCAACATTCACCCGCGACGTTTCTTTGCGAAAGGCGATTTCACGTGGGCGCGATTCTCGTTCCCTTCATCATTTATTGGCTCGTCGTCTTCGTCGTTTGTTACGCGGTATCGGAATATGCGCAAAGGTTTTTGTATGACGAAACGACCCCCTGGCTCGGCGCGAAGATCGGCGCGGGTTCGTTCGCTTTGGCGGCGTTGTTAACGTACACGCGTTCTTCGTTTGATACGATGTTCACCGATAAGATCGGCTGGACGGTGTTGCAGGCGATCGTTTGGTTTTTGGTTTTTATGTTCGTGTTTCGGTTTCATCCGTTACACGCGGCGACGATCGGGGTCACGACGATGCTTTTGATTGCGGGGCCCGCGACAATGGCTGTGCAAAGTTTTCGAGGCGAGGTGAAGGTCGAGCCCGATACGAAGTTGACGCAGCCCGTGAAGCCGTTGCGTAGGCCGCTGCAAACCGCGCCCAAGCCGCCCCCGGGCGATCCCACGAAGAGTCAGCCCGAGGCGGCCGCTCCCCCCGACGCCAAAAAGTGAGCGATCGGCTTGAGGAGTGATCCGAATCGGGACGCGTCGACATGGAATGTGATCCGCCGCGTCGTTTCGGTTTCGGGAGGAGTTCATTACGAATCGATTTCTCTACTAGATGATAATATAATTAAATGAATCAGTAAGCGATTCCGTCCGTGTTCGTTCGGCGCGGGTGAGATTGTCGTTGTGGATTCGGCCTGGCGGCGGGGGTATCTTGAAGCTTGCGACGCCTGCGTTTTGGTTTCGCGACGCGTGATTTCGACGCCGGCGACGATCGTGGAGGAATTGCGATGAATCGGTGGAATCGCAGAGACGTGTTGAAATGCGGCGGGATTTTGGGGCCGGCGGCGGCTTCGGGTTTGGTGAAGGCCGGATCGTCGTCCGGGGCGTTTATCGCCGACGACGCGCCGGTAAAACCCGCACCCGCGGCGAACCGATCGAACCCGATCGGCGTGTCGACGTACTCGTTTTGGCAATTCCGAGGAGAAACTCTTGGAATCGAAACGTGTATTGAAAAAGCTTATGAGATGGGGTTCGACGGCGTCGAGATCCTTCACGTTCAGATGCGCGACGAATCTCCCGGGGCGATCGGCGCGATCAAACGACGCGCGCACGCGCTCGGGCTGCCGATCATGGGGTTCTCAACGCATCAAGGCTTCGTTACCCCCGATGACGATTTGAGAAAAACGAATATTCAAAAGACGCTCTATCAAATCGAGCTCGCGGCTCGGCTCGGATCGCCGACGATGAGGATCAACACGGGTCGATGGGGGACGATCAAATCGTTCGACGACTTCATGGCGAAAAAAGGGATCGAGCCGGGGATCGAGGGGCATTCGGACGACGAGGCTTTCGGCTGGGTGATCGGCGCGCTCGAAAAATTGCTGCCGCGCGCCGAGGAATGCGGGGTGATTTTGGGGCTCGAAAATCATTGGGGCCTGGGCAGGACCGCGGCGGGGGTTCTGAGGATCGTCGAATCGATCAAATCCCCCTGGCTTCAAACGACGCTCGACACGGGGAACTTTCTCGAACGCTCGTATGAACAAATGGAGGCGATGGCGGCTTCTTCGATTCCGATCGCGCTCGTGCAGGCGAAGACGTATTTTGGCGGCGGCAGGTGGTACGCGCTCGATCTCGATTACCCGAGGATCGCCGCGATCCTGCGCAAAAATCGATACAAAGGCTGGATCTCTCTCGAATTCGAGGGGAACGACGCCGCCGAAACCGCGGTTCCCAAAAGCCTTGAGCTTTTAAGAAAATGTTTCAGTTGAGAGAATATTTTTTCAAGAACATAATGATGTTCCGCATTATTTCAAAGGAATGAAGCGATCGAATCGGCGGAACGGTCGTCCGATCGGGCCGTTCGATTCTTAAA
The DNA here is from genome assembly GCA_021807585.1 of Planctomycetota bacterium. Classification (GTDB taxonomy): domain Bacteria; phylum Planctomycetota; class Planctomycetia; order Isosphaerales; family Isosphaeraceae; genus JAKBCQ01. The sequence continues at coordinate 4,589 of JAKBCQ010000261.1, forward strand.
CCGAGGTCGTTTATGTTTTTATCCGACCGGAAGCGCGGCGATTGGGACGAGCGATTTCGCCGGGTCGCGATTCGGCGGGTAAGGAAGGCTGCGCGGAGGTTGATCGAGGCGTCCGAGTCGCAACTCGACGAGATCGTTCACGAGACGCGGAAGACGATCAAGCGCGCTCGTTCGGTTGCGCGGTTATCGCAATATGCGTTGGGGAACAAGCGGTTTCGCCGTGTCGACGCGCGGTTTCAAGCAGCGGGTCGGCGAATCTCTCCGCTTCGCGACGCGACGATTCTGATCGAAACGCTTGATCGCTTAATCAAAACATATGGGCCGGCGCGCGGCGATGAATCGATCGAGGCGTTGCGAAGGTTTTTGGTTGCGGAGAAAGCCGCGGCGACGACGTCGAGCGCAAGCGACGGAACGTTCGACGAGGTCGAATCGATTCTTGAAAAGGCGAGTCGATCTCTCAATCGAGTTCGTCCGCGATTGGATCGCGAATCGATCGCGAGGGGATTGCGAACAATTGAGCGTCGGAGTCGGCGGGCTTTTCGGGACGCGGTCGATTCGACGAGCGACGAACGGCTGCATACATGGCGTAAACGGATGAAAGATTTGCGGAACGCGCTCGAGTTTTTGGCGGGGGATGAAGCGGGATCGGGTTTGGAATCGGAGCGGTTGAAAGAGGTTCAAGAATCGGCCGAGTCGCTCGGCGAGGATCACGATCTGGCGCTTTTGCGGATCGCGGCGGT
>JAKBCQ010000262.1 GCA_021807585.1 Planctomycetota bacterium
TACAAGGATATTACCCGTTCAGGATTTCGGCGTGGCGTCGTTTTTGGTGGCGTGGACGCCGTTCGACGGGGGTCGATCGCGACAGCGAGCGCTCGCGACCGAGCGCCGAGGCGCCGCGACGAAGAGCCGACAAGCCGATCTCGCGGCGTCGATCGCGCTCGAGGTCCGATCGGCGTGGCTCAATCTCGATGAAACGCGCAGGCGAATCCCGGTGACGCGGAGCGCGATCGAACAGGCCGAGGAGAACCTCCGCGTCGCGCGGTCGCGGTATATCCAACAACGCGGGACGAACACCGAGGTTCTCGACGCCGAGACGCTCCGTATTCAAAGTTATGATAATTATTACAATGCCTTGTATGATTCGATACTCGCCGATTTCCGGCTTCGTCGAGCGATCGGAGAACTTTGATATTCGATTTCTTACTGATTTTGATCAGCGAGAGGCGGAATCAATTCGGAAGGCCTCACCCGGCGGGGCGAGTCGCCGACGAAACCGGCCGGCGGGTCGACGGCGAGACTCATTGGTTGGGGTGTTTCACATCAAAGGATGCCACCTATTATATGATCGACCGACGGCGGGGAAGTCCGGCGTTGAAGCGATTTTTCAAAAAAGAGCTCGCCGGAGTGTTGGTAATCGACTTTTGGGGCGCCTACAACACGGTCGTCTGCGAGCGGAAGCAGAAATGCCTACCGCGCCTGCTGCGCGATTTGAAGCATACCCAACATGATCACAATCCCGGTGACGGCCGGCCTGAGTTTTCCAAGCTCTTGAAGCGACTGTTCCGAGATTCCATACGCCTAAGCAAGCGTCGACCGGGATTGCCCGAGAAGCGATTCGCATTAAAACGTGGACAGTTGCAGAAAAGGCTGCATGACCTTTTGGAACAACGTTATCGGGACAAGCACGCGCGACGCTTGGTAAAACGGCTGCGGCGTCACGAATCAGAAAGGTTCACCTTCCTGGATCATATCGACGTACCGTCGGATAATAATCATGCCGATCGGGAGATCCGTCCGGCTGTGATGATCAGAAAGAACAGTGATGCGATCGGCGGCGACGCCGGCGCGGAAACACAATCGGTTTTGATGAGTGTATTTCGGACATTGAAGCAATGAGGGTACAATCCTATCTTGGCGGTTCTCGATGCGATTCGGAATGATCTGAAAACAAGAAATCGACCTTCCTTGCCGCCAAAAATCGCTGAAATCGCTGAAATCGGCTGAAGTCTTACGGCTTTTCAAACCAGGAGATCTCTCGTGGCCAAAAAGTACGACATCGTGATGAAGGAATTGGTTGAGCGCGATCCCGCGGCGTGGCTTGAATTGCTGGGAATCAAGGTCGAGGGGCCGATCGGGATTATCAACACCGATCTCTCGACGTTCTCGCTCGACGCCGACAAGATCCTTCTCCTCGAATCTTCGGAACCTCATCTCGTTCACATGGAATTTCAATCGACGCGCGATTACGAGCTTCCCGAACGGATATTAAGATATAACGTGATCATTGGTTTCGCTCAGAAACGGTATGTTCAAAGCTTTGCGCTTCTTTTGCATCCCCGAGCCGATTTCGACGAACTGACGGGAGTGGTCGATCACACGATCCGTGGTAAACGCGTGCTTTTGTTTAATTACGAGGTGATTCGCGTGTGGATGTTACCCGTCGAGCCGCTTTTATCCGGGAACATTTGGGTGATGCCGTTGGCGGCCGCGGCGAACGCTCCGGTGAACGATCTGCCCGAGATCGTTCACCGCGTCGATTCGCGGCTTTCGAGCGAGACTGACGAGTCGACGGCGCGTATAATCATGGAGATGACGCTCGTCTTGGCGGGCCTTCGGTTGGATGAAGCGACGATTCAACAATTTCGCAAGGGGCTCAAGAGCATGACCGAACTGAAAGAGTCTTCGTATTACAAATTGGTGCACGGCGAAGGGCTCAAAGAGGGGCTCCAAAAGGGCCGCGATGAGGGACTCAAGAAGGGCCGAGAGGTGGGCCGAGAGGAAGGCCGAGAGGTGGGCCGCGATGAGGGACTCAAGAAGGGCCGAGAGGAGGGCCGAGAGGAGGGCCGAGAGGAGGGCCTTGAAAAGGGAAAGATCGCCGAGGCTCGGCGGATCTTGCTTCGCCTCGCCGAAGTTCGATTCGGCAAAGCCGACGCTTCAATCCGCGCCGCGATCGACGCGATCGACAACCTCGACCGGCTCGAAACGATGACCGAACGGATTCTCACCGCGCAGAGTTGGCGGGAATTGATCGATCAATCCGCGTCGGATCGGAATTAAGTCATACCGTCGATGCCGAGCGGAGGAGTTCCCTCGGATCGAGGTCAATTAGAACCACGCGCGGAGGGAGAGGTCGTCCGAAGGCCGGGTGAGGGGTCGAGCAGGCAAGCAATAGTAACATGATGTAATTCTTGTCTGTTGATGCTCGACGAGTTCTCCCATCCCCGGATCATCGACACCTAGATTTTGATCGCTTCCCGAAATCCTCCGTCTAACTGCCTAAACCCCGGATTTGTGAGGGTTTAGGTCTCAGTTCGCCCTTCGGTCCGGCGTGATTCGCACGTCCCTTCACCCGATCGACAAATGAATCATTGAAATCAACTCTGGTATCATGATTGACTCTCCAGTCGATTCGATCCCCTGGCCGATCGGGAGATCCGTCCGGCGGTGATCATGAGAAAGAACAGTGAAGCGAACGGCGGCGACGCCGGCGCGGAAACACAGTCGGTTTTGATGAGTGTATTTCGGACGTTGAAGCAATGCGGGTACAATCCTATCTTGGCGGTTCTCGATGCGATTCGGACTGATCTGAAATCGGGAAATCGACCTTCCTTGCCGCCAAAAATCGCTGGAATCGGCTGAAGGTTTACGAGATTCTAAAGATCGCTCTTTTTCTCACGTTCGAGGCGATCGGCGCGGCTTTCAAAACGAGATGATTCACCAGCATTTTCGAGGCCTTATGAAATCAAGATTGGCGATCTTCATCCTCGCATTCGCCCTCGTTTCCTCGCCGTCCCCGGCGCAAGATCCGAAAGACGCCGAGCCGAATCGCGGCGCCAAGATCGTCGAACGTTCCGACGGCCTTCACGGATATATCGGGTTCAGTGCGTCTCGTCCCCCCGATCGAGCCGAGTTCAGCGCGGGAATGGGTTTCTATTCGGCGGTCTGGCCGCTGATCGATCGACCGATCGCCGGCTTTCAGATCGGCCTGGCGAGCGCCTGGATCACTCCCGATAACTCCGACAACAAGGATAAACCGCTCGCTCCCAAGGGAACCCTGGCGCGAACGTGGCGCGAGCGAGGACCGACATGGGACAGCGTGTTCCAGACCGTCGAAGGAGGGCTCGGCTATTGGGCCGGCAACCATTTTCGCTACGGCCCCCCAAAATTCAGCATGAACGCTACGCCCCAATGTTATGATTATGAGATCGGATCACCGGGCTGGTCATTCTTTTACAGCGATCAGGCTCTCCCCGATAACCGCCTGGGAATCGCCCAGCTAAGCAACCGGCTCCTCATTCCGCCCGACGCCTTGCCGTTTCAGGGAAACCCCGACGGCGAGTTCCTCGGCTATACCTGGATGGCGTTGCCGTTTACCGATCCCACCCAAACCGATCCCCCCACCGGCGACCAAAGCTGGACGTGCTTCCTCAGCACGGCGAATTTCAAAGGACCGATCGCGTATTACATCCCCGAAACCTGGAGCAAGATCGGCAAGCTGTTCAACGAGCCCTTCCTCCACGGTCGAGGCCTCGACGCACGTCCTGGAATCATGGGAGGAGGCGCCATGGAGATCAACACCGTCCCGCGATTCGACGCCAAAGATCGACAAGGCGTTGTTTATTCCAAGATCCCCAAACTCCAATTCCCTGTCGATCGACAAGGGCGTTCGTACCTGGTACAAGACGTCACCTACTACTCCAAAGCCGCATTATACAATCAATTCAAGACATGGCGAAGCGGAGGACCCGTTACGTCGGGTCGGTTCGACTCGAATGGCGCCTGGAAATCGAAGCTCACGACAAACACCACGCGCTACGATCAGGCGGGCAAGCGGATCGCTCGGGTCGAGAAGGTTTTTGACACCAAAGTCTTTGAGGGGGACGTTTGGGGATTGCAGTGGGCTGCAAGCGAGATCAGCGCGAAGGGAACGTTCCCCATGTATTACAAAGAGGTCGGCGAAGAACGCGTTGCGGTGTCGATCACGGAGGTTCCCGACGAGACCGAATTGAAACGACAGGAGTTCCCCACGGCGAAAGCCGGGAATCCGTACACATCGCCGACTTCGGGCGCGTGGACATCACCCGGCGCCAAGGCGGGCCCGTTCCGCACGACCCTCGCCGACGGTTCGATCGTCACTTATTCGTGGTATCGATTTATCGATCAGCCGTCATTTCGGCAATACCACTGGGACGAATCCAAAAAAGCCGCGCTTCAAGCTTTTGTGGAGAAGATCCACGCGAATTGGCCGATCGATCGCGATTACATGCCCCCGCCGACCCGGGGAAAACTCGTCGCTCTCGACCCCGCGCTAATCGTCGCTCCGCCCAAAGGGCTGGAACACGGCTACGTTCCCATCGTAACGAGGCAGGAACACAAGTAAATTGACATCGCTAGTTGAATGAGATTAACTTTTGAAGAGGCTTTTGTTCCGTCGGAGTCGTAAAGACGTATTATCTCTTTCCGTCGAGATACTTATCCGCGATCCGTACAGCGCTTGAGTATGAAGACGAAAACCACGACCAAATCGAAGTCGATTTTCGAGACGTGGATCGGCACGGAGAAACGAAATAAGGGCTCGAATGGGCCGATCTCCGACCGGCGAAAGATTGACCAGAGGGCCGGCGCGTCACGGACGATCCGATATCACTTTGATGATGATTGTCATCAACCGGTTTTCGAAGGGATGAGACGCCGCGGCGTCGACGTTTCGACATCCAAGGAAACGATCCTTTATCGGAGTAGCCGATCGACCACGCGTCGGAATTCGAATCCGACGCCTGAATACCTCGGACGTCTCGATGTCGACGTATCTTACATCAAAATAGTATTTTTTTGAACCCAGTTTCAAACGGCTCATCAACATGGCTAAAACAACTAAAATGTCCATTATATTTATTATATTCATTATATTATGTAATATTACGTGATTTTAATTCCAATTTTGCGCATCATATCGAAAGTTCCAAGACAATCGACGTCGTGCTCTCTGCAAATGTTCGGAATCGGAACCCTCTTTCTGCAGTCGGGAATGAAAACCTCTTGCGTAACCAGAGTCATCGATTGGGTCTTAGCAAGCGCGACAAGCCAACCGTCGGCGCCCGCGGC
>JAKBCQ010000263.1 GCA_021807585.1 Planctomycetota bacterium
GGATGGAATTCAGCCTGCCCGGCAAGGTTCCCGCGGCGTTCGGCGTCGAGCCCGACAAGGGATGTCCGTTCGATTGCGGTCTTTGCACCGAGCACGAGCAGCACACGTGCGTCGGCCTTGTCGAGATGACTTCGGCGTGCAATCTCGAATGCCCGATGTGTTACGCATCGAGCGGACCCGGCGGCAAGCACTTAAGTTATGACGAATGCACACGTTCGATCGATCGACTCGTGGCGGTCGAGGGACGAGCCGAGGTCCTTCAGCTTTCCGGAGGCGAGCCGACGATCCATCCCGATTTTCTTCGTACGCTCGCGTACGCGTGCGCTCAACCGATCGATATCGTGATGATCAACACCAATGGAATACGTTTGGCGCACGACGCCGATCTCGTCGCCGCGATCGCCGAGTACAAAAATCGGATCGAGATTTATTTTCAGTTTGATGGATTCGGCGAATCGGCTTCGCGAACCCTTCGCGGCGAGTCGCTCGTCGCGACCAAGCTGCGCGCGATCGAGGCGCTCGGCAGGCGTGGAATTCGCGTCACGCTCGTTTGCACGCTTCAGCCGGGGGTGAACGAAAACGAGATCGGCGCAATCGTCAAATTTGGACTTGAACGGCCGTGGATCACGGGAATCTCGTTTCAGCCCGCGACATACTCGGGTCGATATGTTTCTCCCGCCGATCTGGAAAATCGAATCACGTTCCCCGACGTCGTTCGCGCGATCGTCGACCAGACCGACGGAATCTTCCGCGAAACCGATTTCCTGCCGCTTCCGTGCGCGCACCCGAACTGTCATACGCTTACGTACGCGTTCCGCACGCAAGGACGCGTCGTCCCGCTTCCTCGATTTATCGACGTGCGCAACCATCTGGATATTCTTGCCAACGGGATCGTCTTCTCGCGGAATCGGGCGCGCGATTTGATCGAAACGTATCTGGGGAAGCTCAATTGCTGCGGGCATGAACGCAACCCGAACGCGGCGAACCGATCGACCTCGACGGTCGCGAACGCGAACGACTCGCCCCCGGTCGATCTCATTCCGTTCGATTCAGGCGGGGAAATGAACCTTGGCGAAGCCGCGGCCGAGTTCTTCTCCCGCGCACTCGCCGAACGGCTTTCGCCCGAAGACGTTTTTCGGATCACGATCACGTCGTTTCTCGATGCGTTTAATTTCGACGTTCGAAGACTGATGAAGTGTTGTATTCATCATGTATTGCCGAGCGGGCATGTGATTCCATTTTGCGCGTACAACGTGCTGTATCGCGAGGGGCGCGCCGTTCTTCCCGCGCTTCGTGGAATCGTCCCCGCGGCGATCCCCGTTCGGTAAAATCGAGAAATCGCCGACCACGAAGAGCGACGATCCGACACACGCAAGCGAACCCAAATCACATGTATCGATCGGCGTATCCCTGGGTGATGCTGGCTTCGATTGCGACGGGGGCGTTGCTTTATCGCCGATCGCGGTCGGCTTTGGGGTTGACCGCGCGGGAGCGGCTTGCGATCGGCGTGGGGGCGTTTTGCGGAGCGATGATCGGCGCGAAGGCGCCGTTCGTCCTCGCCGATTGGCACGGGCTCTTAAGCGGGAGCGCGTGGTTCGAGAACGGTAAGACGATCGTCTTTGGCATCGTCGGCGGCTACTTCGGCGTCGAGACGGCCAAGAGGATTTTCGATATTCGCGTCAAAACGGGCGATTCGTTCGCGGTCCCCGTCGCGGTCGCGGTCGCGATCGGCCGATTGGCGTGCTTTTGCGGCGGATGCTGTTACGGAGTCGCCGCGAAGCTCCCTTGGAGTTGCGATTTCGGCGACGGAATCCGCAGGCATCCCACCCAGCTTTATGAATGCATCTTTCACCTTGTCGCCGCGGCGGCGCTCGCGCGGCTTCAAAGCCGGGGCGTGTTGCGCGGTCAGCTCATTAAACTTTATATCCTTAGTTATTTGGTTTATCGATTTATCACCGAGTTTATTCGCCCCGAGCCCGTTTTGGCGTTGAGTTTAACGGCGTATCAATGGGGTTGCCTGGCGCTCATCCCCGCGTTCGTGTATCTGTGGGCGCGCGACGCCGCGAAGTTCGCCGCGGGAAATCATAATATTAACGATCGTTTTACCATGACTCGCGAGCCGTGAAGCCGATCACGAGAAGAGTTTCGTGATCGGTTCGCCCGCGGCGATCGGCAACGGCCGACCGAGCGTATCGCGGACCTCGGTCGCGGGATCGATTCCAAGAGCCCAGAACATCGTCGCGGCGATGTCGTCGGGGGTGACGGGATCGGACGCGGGATATCCCCCCTGACGGTCGCTTGAACCGTACACCGCGCCGCCGCGAACTCCCCCTCCCGCGAGCAGCACCGTGTAACAGAAAGGCCAATGATCGCGGCCGTTCCTGCCGAACTTGGGATCGTCGCGAATCCGCGGCGACCTGCCGAACTCCCCCATCCAAACGACAAGCGTCTCGTCGAGCAATCCCCGCGACGCGAGATCATTCAGAAATGTCGGCAGAGTTTGATCGGTCGACGGCAGCAGGCGATCTTTGAGCTCGCTGAAGTTGTTCGCGTGGGTGTCCCAGCCGCCGTTTCCCTTGCCGCCGATCGACGCCGAGTAATACACGGTGACGAACCGCACCCCCGCCTCGATCAGCCGACGCGCCAGCAGGCAGCTCTGCCCGTACGTCGTCCTGCCGTATTCGTCGCGCAATTTGGGATCTTCAAGCGATAAATTGAACGCTTTTTGAACCTTGGGTGAAGCGAGCATCGCGAGCGCGCGGTCGTAAAACGAATCGACGCCTCGCGCCGAGGCCGACCAGTTGAGCATATCAGCCTGTTCATCGATCATACGCATGAGCGTACGTCGATCATCGAGTCTGCCGAGCGAGAGCGATTCGGGAAGCGTCAGCTCGGGGAGCTTGAATCCGCCGGAATTCGGATCTTCGCCGATAAAAAACGGGTCGAACGCCTTGCCCAGAAAGCTCGCGGTTTGCCCGGGGGTGACGCTCCCGTCGCGAAGCCGATACGGATACGAAACGAACGACGGAGTCGCGGGATCGTCCGCGGGACGAAGCCTCGCGGCGACCGCGCCGTACGCGGGATAAAGCTCCTGCGTATCGCGAAGCCGAATGTCGTCGAGCGGCGGCTTGTGCCCCGTCAAACTGTAATACGCGGCCGAGTTATGATTCTTCGTGGTATGATGCACGCCTCGCAGTTGCGCAACTTGATCAAGAACTTTTGACATCTTTGGTAAATGCTCGGTCACGCGCACTCCCGGAATCGCCGAGGCGATCGGCGAAAATTCGCCGCGGATCTTCTCGGCGGCGTCGGGCTTCATGTCGAAGGTGTCGATGTGCGAAGGACCGCCGAATTGATGAAGCAGGATCACGTGCTTCGCCTTGGGGCGCGTCCCGCTCAAACGAGCCGACCCCTCGGCGCGCAAAACGCGAGCAAGGTCCAACCCCGCGAATCCCGCCGCCCCGGCGCACAATAAACTTCGCCGCGTCAGCCGCCGCGCCGATCGGTAATCGTCACAAGATACATTCATGTTCTTGGTCCTCGGCAAATCGATACATCTTATATATGATATTCTTAATTAATGCCTGAGCAAGAATTCTTTGCTGTTGATGATCGCCCACGCGACGTCCTCCCACGCGCGGCGGCGCGACGATTCTCCCCGCGATTCGACGTAAGCTTTCACTCCGGCTCGCTCGCGGTCGGTCGGGAACCGCGCCAACGACGCGAGATAAAGTTCGTCGACGATCGCTCCCGAATCGCCCGCTTTGCCGATCAGCCGACCGATCCGGTTCGATTCGGCTTCAAGCATCGCGCGGATCGACTTGCCGTTGATCAACTGAAAAGCCTGCGCCAGCGTCGTCGATTCCGATCGCTCGCACTCGCACGTCAGCAATCGATCGGGCTTGCCGAACGTTCGCAGGAACGGGTCGTTCCAATCGACCCCGGGGAACTGCACGGCGCGGATCGAACGGGGGGCGCCCGAAAGATCGTGCGGCCGGTCCAAAAACGATGCGACCGAATCGAGCAGAACCTCGGCGGGAAGCAACTTCACCTGCGCCCGCGCGAAATTCGCCTCGTCCCCCTCGTTCGTCGGCTCGGGTCGAGAATCAAGCTGATAAACACGCGATTTCATGATTGTCGCGACGAGCGGTCGAAGCCTCATCCCGTCGTGTTTCAGCGATTCGGCGAGCGCATCGAGCAGCTCGGGGTTTGAAGGAGGATTTGAATCGCGAAAGTCGTCGACGGGATCGACGATCCCTCGACCGAGCAGATGAAACCAAACGCGATTCGCCATGTTCCTCGCAAATTGTGGATCGTCGACCGTCAGCCGCCGCGCCAACTCGATCCGCGCGTCGGGCGCCGAATCGTCATTTTGCGATATGTATGCGCCTTCTGTTTTGGACGCGTCCGCCTTGATCGCCGCGATCGATTCCCCCGGAAGCTTGGGTTCGAGCATCGCCCCCGAACTCGGCTGAAGCATCCGCGCGGCGCCCTCGAGATAAACGATCTCGTCGCCGTTGATCTCGTGTTTGTCGAGATCGTCTTTGCGAATGTTGTTTACATCTTTGCGCTTAACCGCGGCGAAATACGCCGCGAGGCCGTAATAATCGTTTTGCGTCCAGATATCAAACGGGTGATTGTGGCAGCGGGCGCATTGGAGACGGTAGCCGAGGAAAACCTGGCCCACGGTTTCGGCCGCGGTCGTCGGATCGCGATTGGTGCGATAAAAATTCGCCGCGGGATCGCGCCACGTCGATCCCTTGGCGGTGATGATCGACCGAGCGAAGACGTCGAGAGGAACGCCGGAATCGATCTGATCGCGAAGCCAGCGCTCGAAGATCCAGACCCCCTTCTTCCCCATCGTCTTCTCTTCATTGCGTAAAAGATCGGCCCACTTCAGCGCCCAGAAATCGGCGAACTCGGCTCGACGAATCAAACGATCGATCAGCTTGGATCGCTTGTCGCGATCGTGATCGGTCAAAAACGCCCGCGCCTCTTCAGGGGAGGGGAGGGCGCCGATCGCGTCAAGATACGCGCGGCGGAGGAAAACCGAGTCGGTCGCAAGCTGAGACGGAGCCATGCGCAACGATTTCAATTTCTTGAAAACAAGCTCATCAATAAAATTGACCACGGGAGGGTTCGGCCACGAGAAATTCGGCCGATCCGCCAGAAACGCGAGCCGCGAAACGCCTCGACCCTGCAGATAACGGACCGCGATCGTCGTCTCGCCGGGTCCGCGCGTCTCGACCAATCCCGCGGCGGAGACCGAAACTTTGGTCGGGTCGGCGACGTCGTACGAAGCCTCGGCCGTGACGTCGCGC
>JAKBCQ010000264.1 GCA_021807585.1 Planctomycetota bacterium
TAAATACAATAAATGGAAATGTTAGCTCTGAGACTTCAATCTGTTTTTTATCCTTAGTCTCAGGGTCTAAACGATCTAAGATATATCTGAATATCATATCTGGAGTATATTGAGCAGTTCCACTATTCATGTTTGAAACATTTTCTCGTCTCCTTGAGCTTTTTATTTCGATTAGCGATACGAATTCAGATAAACTTTTATTCTCTTTGTTCAGAATTTCTTGTATTGTTTCGATAAATGCCGCAGTAATCTCATCTCGCTTCTTTCTAGCTAGAATATCATCAAAAGTGATGTTGCGGGATTGAGGGTAACTAAATAATGATTCAATCAAATCGAAACATTTTATTATTACAAAAGGATAGCTGTATAATAATGTTTTCGGTAAGAAGTGATCTAATCCGGCTGCTAATAAACGTCGACGATCTTCGATTTTTATGAAAGTGGAAAACCGAGATCTTTTCCTTGATATTTTATTTTCAGGTGTAAGTGACGCTTCATATTCTAGTAATCGATCAACAGTCTTGAAGATTATATCACCTAAAGTATAGTTGTCATTGCTAATCTGATTGAGCTCTTCTTTGTCCCTTTTTCGAATCTTAAGGTTGTTTGCAGCAGACCATTCAAAATAGTCTGGGTTCAGTTCGTGTTTGGTGGAGATCAATGCTTTAAATTCGGCTTCTTTAAGGCATGATTGGAGATTCCTGAATTTTGATCCAACTGATCTATCATCATTTTCATCAGGGACAAAACTAAGATCGGCGGAAAATATCCCTTTTTCTATAATAGGGTAGTATGTTCCAATATACATGGAATTTCTGCTTATGGATCGTGCGTAGTGAATTCTCTCAAAATCAAAATCAATATCGAAACCAATGTTAATTTCTTTTTGAGAATCCATCGAACCTTGGGATAAAACATCGTTAAATTCGCCGAGCCTGAGCAGCTCTCCATTAAGCACCAATTGTCGATCGGCGACCTTGCTTGAGAGAGTTTGGCAGATAAGCAACATGCTTTGAATGATCGACGATTTTCCGGAACTATTCGCCCCGGTTAAGATCGTGAGAGGCCCGAGCGAAAACTCCTGTGCGCTTCGAACCGCCTTAAACCTGTTCAATCGCCATTTCGTAATCATTAATCTTTAGTATCCTATTATATCATACAATCTTAAACCACCAACCTATGATTGAAAATCCGATTAAAGTTGATCGCATACCGAATTAAATCGGATCTAGAATCCATTCTAACGTCGATTACGTCGGCTTCAAGAACATACCGTATCGCGATCCCGGATTTCATCTCGATCGAACAAGTCGATGCGGAGTTCGTTCTTCGATTCGAGAAAAAACAGATCGCTTTTGCAAAATCGACCGCGAAATTCATCTCGATTCGTCGGATTCGAATGATCGCATCTCCTTCTCAATTCAGGAGTTGGATGTTCCGCTGCGATTGGCAATGGCAGATCGCCGCGGCGCACGCGTCGGCGACGTCGTGGGGCTCGGGGAGCGTGTCGAGGCCGAGCTCGACCTGGATCGCCCGCTGAACCTGCTCTTTGGGCGCTCGGCCGCTCCCCGTCAGCGTTTTCTTGATCCGAGCCGCGGCGTAGCCGAAAACCGGTATCCCCCGCTGCGCCCCCGCGAGCACGATCACCCCGCGCGCATGCGCCATCAAAATCGACGTCCGAGGATGCCGAACCTGACTGTGAACTTGCTCAAGCGCCATCGCGGTCGGTTTGAACACGTCGATGATCTCGAGAACGCCGCGATGAATCACCTCGAGCCGGACGCCGAAATCGACCTTCGACCCACCCGAACGAATCAAACCCGCCTCAACAATGAACGCCCCGCGCAATCGAGGCTCGACCACCGCGTAACCCGTCGCCCCCAAACCGGGGTCGACCCCCAACACCCGCGTCGTCACGCTCGCCGACGGCTCATTTCCCGGCTTCGATCGACTCATTCCGTGCATCGTCACGCTTCCTTCCCTGGAATTCTCGGCCCGATCCCCTACCCCGACGAATCGTCAAAACGCTCTATGATTGAAAAGACCCTCGCGTGATCAATCATGAACATCGACCTCACTAAAATCTCAAACTTTATCGAATCATCGTTCGATTTCGGTTTCGATCAATCGCCACGTCGTCGCTTCGGGGCGATCTTCGAGCGCGACGCCGATTTTGGCGAGTTCGTCGCGGATCGTATCGGCGAGCGCGAAGTTTTTTTCCTTGCGTACGCGGGCTCGGAGACTGATCAACAGTTCGATCAACGATCCCGCGAGCCGGTCGTCGCGGACGTTCGCGCCTTTGGCGGGCTTGTGGAATAGACCCATAATCGCGGTCAGTTCGCGCAGGATCAATACGCTTCGATCGAACGCCTCAAGCGATTGGGGATTGCGATCGGTCGATTCGAGCCGTTCGGAATCGGCGATTCGATTGAGCAGTCGTACGAGTTCGTGGAGTTCGCCGAGCGCTCCGCCGGTGTTGAAATCGTCGTCCATCGCGTCGAGGAAGCCGCGGCGATGTTCGAGAATCGACTCGAACCACCCCGGGGCGTCGTTGGGCGGGACGATCTCTTCGCGTCTCGGGGGGGGCGTCAATTGATAAAACGATCGACGCGTGATGCGTTCGTAACGTTCAAAGAAGTGAAGAAACGCTTGTAGGCCGCGGGCGATCTCGTCGAGCCGCGACGGTCCGTAATCGGTCGGTCTGCGGTAATGGCTCGAAAGGTAGAGCGCACGGAGGGTATCGGCGCGGTGCAGCTTTAAAAGGTCGCTCATTAAAACGACCGTGCCCGGATCGGACTTCGAGATTTTTTTACCTTCTTTTGTCAGCAAACCGTTATGCATCCAATACGACGCGAAGGTGCGGTCGCTGTACGCCTCGGACTGCGCGATCTCGTTCTCGTGATGCGGGAAAACGAGATCGACGCCGCCTCCATGGATATCGAAATGTTCACCCAGGTATTTCATGCTCATCGCGGAGCATTCGATATGCCAGCCGGGTCGACCCGCTCCCCACGGGCTTTCCCACGCGGGTTCGCCGGGCTTCGACGATTTCCAGAGCGCGAAATCGCCGGGGTGATGTTTTTTGGAAGACGGTTCGACGCGCGCCCCGGCCTGCAGCTCGTCGGGGTCGCGCCGGCTCAGTTTGCCGTAATCCTTCGATTTGGTGACGTCGAAATAAACGTCCCCCTCGGATGCGTAAGCGAAACCTTTTTGAATGAGAGATTGAATCATCGCCAAGATTTCGTTGATATGATCGGTCGCTCGGGGCATGACGTCGATCCCGTCGACTCCGAGCGCCTCGAGGCACGCAAGGTAATCCGCGGTCACGCGCTCGGCGAGCTCCTTGACCGTCGTCCCCTCGGCCGCGGCCTGAACGATCAACTTATCGTCGACGTCGGTGATGTTCACCACCCACGTCACCTGATATCCCAGATACGTGAGATAACGCTTGACGGTGTCGAAGATCACCGGACCCGTCATATGGCCGACATGGCTCTTCGAGTAAACCGTCGGCCCGCAAACGTACATTCCGACCCGCCCCGAAGCGACCTCGCGGAACGGCTCCTTCGTCTGCGTCAATGTGTTATAAACGCGCAATGACATATAAGATTAATCTCTTCCGGATAAATCAATGGTTTCGACGAGAACGACGGCCTGGCACGAGATCGCCTCGGCGCGTCCGATCGCGCCGACTTTTTCTCCCGTTTTGGCCTTGATGTTGACCGCTGCGGGGTCGATTCCGAGGAGCCGCGCCAGGTTCCGTTTCATCGCGTCTTTGGCGGGGGAAAGTTTGGGTTCCTGGGCGTGGACGATTACGTCGCAGTTGACGGGCTTCCAGCCCGCCGCCGCGACTCTCTCTAAGACGTCTGTAAGGAGCACGCCGCCGTCGAGACCTCGGTTGCGTTCGTCGGTATCGGGGAAGATTTCGCCGATATCGCCGAGCGCCGAGGCGCCGAGGAGCGCGTCGGCGACGGCGTGGAGGACGACGTCGGCGTCGGAGTGCCCCGCGAGGCCGCGCGGGTGGGGGATCCTCACGCCGGCGAGGATCAGCGGGCGATCTTCGACAAGCCGATGCGTATCGTGTCCGATTCCGACTCGAAACCCGGCCAAGGAACACCTCGATACGTGGAATCCAACCGTTTGACGAAGGCTCGCCGACCCTGCTTACGGGCGTTTCGCCTTTAAAACGAAGCGAGCGACGCCGAATTCACCAAGCGACGAGGCGATATCGTAGCGAAAGACCGCGATTTTCGCCATCCGATCTCGCATCGAGCGGTATCGAGCGGGAAGCGTTATTCCAGATCGGACAGATCGAGCCGGCCGCGGCGATTCAGATCAAAAAAGTGTTCATAAGTTAAACGAATTCCCTCGGCGAGCGGGGTTCTGGGTATCGGTCCGAAGCGAGCTTCGAGGCGGGAATCGTCGAGGTCGTATGCGATCGGCAGTTGGCGGTCGCCGTGCGTGACGAGTCGGGCGGCTTCGGGGGCGATATCGATCAGCGCGGCGACGAACGTTTCGATTGATACGACTGATCCGCGCATGTTGAACGAATCGGCGTCGTGATCATTTGATTTGAGGCAGATGAGGAACGTGTCGGCGACGTCGCGGACGAATTGGAGGTCTTGCGCGCCGCCGTAACTGATGTGATAGGGCCTTCCCGCGGCGACGGCTTTGATCGCCTTGGTGGGCTCGCTCGTCACGCCGAAATCGCGTCCGACGCCGTAAACCGTCCACGGCCTGAGGCCGACGCTCGGCGTTCCTTGATCGAGAAAATAGACGCGGGCGTTGAGTTCGTTGCAAACCTTAAACGCGCCGTAATGTGTGAGAGGCGATAGACGAACGTGATCGCCGATCGGTCCCGATCCCGGTTCGGCGGGCCCGTGCACCGCGGCCGAACTCGCGTAGACGACGCGCTCGATTTGTCCTTTGAGAGCCGCCGCGGTCTCGAACGCCGCGATCGTTCCCATAACGTTCACACGCGCTCCCAATAATGGATTGGAGCGACATGTGGGGACTTGCAATCCCGCGAGATGGAGAATGTGTGTGGCTTTGATTTCGCGGGCCGCGGCGAGCAAGCGATCGAAATCGGCGACGTCTCCCTTGACGAATCGAACGCGTTTCAGGCTCGATTCGTCGAGCAGCATTGACACGCGTTTAAGGTCTTCTTTAAGGTCGTAGATCCAGACGTCTTGTCCCGATTCGACGACGCGCGCGGCGACCCAAGCGCCGATGCAGCCGTATCCTCCGGTCATAAGCAAACGCACGCCGTCTTCTCCCCTTGAGCGCGTGTTCCCCGGGTTTTCCGCGG
>JAKBCQ010000265.1 GCA_021807585.1 Planctomycetota bacterium
ATAAATATATTATTTATTTGCATTTGGAATGGATGTCGACGATCGGGGTCGAATCGGGGGGGCTATTGATCATGGCGGTCAATCGCGATTGAGAGGCGCGGGTTTAGGGGGGCGAAACGGGGTTGGGGAACGTGAAACCGTTCGGAAGGGGACGGAAACGATCTGAATTCTTTGGTAAGGCGCGTCGTTTTTTCGCGGCGATTTGTCGTAACTTTTGGGATCACCGTGTTTTATGCCGATCGATACTTCTCTTGCCCGATTTTGATCCGCCGCATACGATTCGCGGCCGTCGGTCCTTGAGGTTCGGAGGATCGCCGCGATGGATCTCGCGGCGCGTCGACGCCGGACGCTCCGACGACGTTTTCGACGGATCGAAATCGTCAGAACTTCAAGCGACGGTCGAGTTCGGCTCGATATTTGAAGAGAAGCCGTCCGATGTGGAAACGCCGTGTACCGACGCTTCCTCATTCGACTTGTCGCCCGCTTCCGCCCACGCGCCCGTACCGGTTAGGTTGAGAAATGAGTCCGATACGTTATTTGATCGTCACGGCCGACGATTTCGGCGTCGGTCCGCCGACGTCGCGGGGGATTCTCGACCTGGCCCTGATGGGACGGTTGACGACATCGGTCCTCCTCGTCAATTCGCCGTACGCCGAAGAGTCGGTGGCGGCATGGAAGCTCGACGGTGAACCGATCGATCTCGGCTGGCACGCGTGCCTGACGCTCGATCGCCCCGTCTCGCCGCCCCGCGACGTCCCCAGTCTGGTCGATGTCGACGGTCGCTTCCGCCCGCTCGCGTCGTTTTTGAAGCGGGTCGCGCTCGGGCTCGTGCGGCGCGACGACGTCCGCCGCGAACTGCAAGCGCAGTGCGAGCGGTTTATCGATCTCGTCGGCCGTCCTCCCGCGATCGTCAATTCGCATCATCATATTCATGCATTACGATTAATTGGACGCGAACTCGCGGGGGTATCGGCGCGGTTTGAGAATCGTCCGTTCGTGCGTCGGGTGCGCGAGCCGTGGTGGAAGATCGCATCGATACCGGGCGCTCGGGGCAAGCGGATCTTGCTCAACGTGATCGGTTCGGGCGAGGCGCGCCGGCTCGATCGCCGCGGCTATCCGGGAGCGGATTGGCTAGCGGGCGTCTCCGATTGTCGAACGTCGTACGACCCCGAGTTGATCGTCCGCTGGCTTTCCGATTTACCGGGAAGGATCGTCGAATGGGCGTGCCATCCCGGCGAGTTCGACCCCACGCTCGCCGGCCGCGACGGCGAGCTTGAAGACGGCGCCCTCGCCTGGAGGGTAAACGAGCTGAAGATGCTCGCCGACGAGCGCTTCGTCGCCGCGTGCCGCCAAGCGGGATTCGTCGTCGCGTCTCCTTCAATCCTTGCGGATATGCTTGGAACAAGGGGACGTTATGTCGCTTGATTCCACAGACGATTCAAATCGTCGATCCGGGTCGACCGTCGGTCGACCTCTTTCCCCCCCCGGGTTCGAGGATTCGCGTGCGATGAACGGTTCGGAAACTCTCGGCGCGGCTGAAACTCGCCCGGTCGGCTTTGAAACGGCTTCGAATCGACTCGACCCCTTTCAGCCGCCGCATAAAATGTTTCTTACGCGTGTTTGTAATTTATCAGTGATCATGCCGTTTTATAATGAGAAGTCGACCGCCGCCAAAACGGCGGCCGCGGTGATCGAGCACGCGGCGCGGAACCCGCGGCGCCAGTTCGTCCTCGCCGACGACGGTTCGACCGACGACACTCCGCGGATTCTCGCCGAGATCGTCGCGAAAGCCGCGGTCGCGGGGGTCGAGGTCGTCCGATTTCCCGTCAATCAGGGGAAAGGACGAACGATCAAATCGGCGCTCGCGCGCTGCTCGGGAGAAGCCGTCTGCTTCCTCGACGGCGATCTTGCGTATTCTCTTGATTATTTAAGTATTATTGAAACAAAATTAATTGATCATGAAATAGTGATCGGTTCGCGGACGGCGGCGGGGGATCGATCCGATCGCGGCGCGCGTCGGCTTTACGGGTCGACGTTCAACTGGATCGTCCGGAAGTCGCTCGGATTGCCGTATCGCGATACGCAGGCGGGGCTTAAAGGATTTCGCCGCGGCGTCGCCGATCGTCTTTTCGGGCTGCAACGGCTCGAGGGGTTCGGTTTCGACGTCGAACTCCTCTTCCTGGCGCGGAAATTCGGCTACGGAGTCGCCGAAATCCCGGCGCGCGTTCGTCCCGATCATACGTACAAGGCGTCGTTCCGCAGGCTTTTCGTCGATTCGGGAGAGGCCTTTCGCGAGGTGATGCGGATTCGACGCAACGATCGCCGCGGCCTTTATTCGATTTAGAAAGGGCGATTGAAAAGCGATTGTGAAACCGCGAGGATGAGGGTCGTGGCGCCGCGGCTGAATCAAAGCGGAAAAAGCTTTCCAGAGAGGGACGATTCGCGATCATCGGGATCGCGGAATTTGCGTCGCGATCGCCGTCGCGGCGGCGCGCTGGGATCGACTTTGGGGTCTTCACCCCCCTCGAGCGGATCGCCGGGCTGAATCGCGGCGAGCCGATCCCGCGCACGTTCGGCGTATTCGGGCGAAAGCTCAAAGCCCATATAGCGGCGATTGAGCTTCTTGGCGACCGCGAGCGTCGTCCCGCTGCCGCTGAACGGGTCGAGCACAAGATCCCCCTCGTTTGAACACGCCTTGATGATCCTGCCGAGAATCTTCTCGGGCATCTGGCAGCCGTGCCATCCGGCGCGTTCCTTGAAAGTCCCGCACACCCGCGAAACCCACCACACGTCGTCGGACGCGGGAAAGCCGCCGGAGACGTCTTGCGGTCGCAAAATCCAGGTGTCGTCGGGGAGCCGACCCGTCGGGTTCGACCGCGAGTCGGCGTAAATCAACTGCCGCGCCGAGGGAACTCGAATCGTCTCGTCGTTGAAACAAAAAGTATTGGCATCTTTCACAAAATAAAATAAGTGCGCATGACTTCTGTTAAACTTGCGAACGCAATTGACGCCGAACGTGTAATACCAGACGACCCAGTTGCGGCAGACGAGGCCGAGTTCGCGTTGAAAGATCATTTTGAGCTCGGCGGCGAATTCATCGCCGATCGCCAGCCAGAACGTGCCGTTCGGCTTGAGCGCTCGAACGATTCCCTCGCCCCATTCCCGCGTCCAGTTCAGATACCTGTCGTCGTCGTGTTTATCGTGATACACATCGTAATCATAGCCGATGTTGAAAGGAGGATCGGCGAAAGCGAGATCGACCGAGCCCTCCTCGAGCGCCGCGAGCCCCTGGACGCAATCGATCGCGCGCGGCTCGGCTTGCGAACGATCGTCGTTTTGATCCGTCATCGTCTTCCTCCCGTCGGCTTGATCATCGAAGAAAGATAAGCCAAAGGATCGTCCGCGTTCAAGACTCCGCCGGCCGAGATCACAAGAATGTACGATATTTCACGTTAAATGAACACTGTTATAAAAGAGCGGCGATTCCGACTCGACGATCGACCGAATGACGTTTCAGGCGAGCTCGCGGAGCGAGGGAATGGAGCGAAACGCGCGATCGGCTCGCGGTTTTGAGGTTCGCTTGTCGCGGGTGGCGTTGTGAGCCAAGATGAATTGGAACGAACACGATCGCCGTGATCGAACGCGAACGCATGGCTCGATCGCGCGCGAAAGATCCGTGGTTTCGATCGAATCGTCGGCGACTCCTCGGTACGATCGAAACGCCTGCGCGGCGGGGTTTCCAACGAATCGAACGCTTTTCGCGAGACGCTGAATTTGAGAATCTTGATTGACGAGGACCGAATCCGTCGCCGCGTCGGCGAGCTCGCGATGCGGATCGAAGCCGATTACGCGGGCAAGCCGCTGACGATCGTCGCGGTGCTGACGGGGAGCCTCATTCTCCTCGCCGACCTGATGCGCAGGATTCATCTGCCGTTGCGTGTGGCGCTCTTGCAGGCGAGCAGTTACCGCGGAGCGACGACGACCGCGGGGTCGCTCGTCCTCAACACGTCGTTCCTGCCGTCGGTCGAGGGACGCGACGTGTTACTGCTTGACGATATCCTCGACACGGGGCGGACGCTCGTGGAATTGGTTGATCATGTTCGCGATCGGGGGGCGAGTTCGGTGCGGACCGCGGTGCTGTTGCGGAAGCTCGGCAGGCAGGTCGTCGCGATCGAGCCCGATTACGTCGGCTTCGAGATTCCCGACGCGTTCGTCGTCGGCTACGGTCTTGATTTCAACGACGATCACCGTCATTTACCTTACATCGCCATTCTCGAAGAGATCCTCGACGCTTGAAGATCGCCTTGATCACCCGCCGATACCCTCCGCTGATAGGCGGCGCCGAGAAGGCTTTAAGCTACCTCGCCGCGGCGTTCGATCGCGCCGGCGCCGACGTCGCCGTCGTGGTTTCGGCGATTCCGGGTCGGCCGATCGAGCCCGATCCCGCGCAACGACCCCGAGTGATCCGCCTGCCGACGTCTTCGCTTCGCTTTATCGGAACTTACATGTATATGAGCAATCTTAAAAAATGGTTGCTCAATAATAAAATTGATATTGCATATGTATCGATGTTAAAGCACGACGCGTACGCGGCGATCGGCGCGGGCGCGCGAGCGGGGTTTCCGGTCGTTTTGCGGCCCGAGGGGGCGGGCGCGACGGGAGATCTGGCGTGGCAAAAACGGGGTCGGTTCGGCGCGACGATCGGCCGGAGGTGTCGATCGGCGGACGCTTATGTGTCGATTTCGGCGGCGATCGAGCGCGAGCTGCTGGCGGAGGGATACGATCGCGGACGGATTTATTCACTTCCCAACGGCGTGCCGATTCCCGCGATCGCGTGGCGGCCGCGTGCGGGAGGGCTCGAACGCCCGAGGGGGACGTTTGTCGGTCGATTGGCGGTCGAGAAGAACCTCGAAACGCTCGTCGACGCGTGGCGGATCGTCCTACAACGTCGACCCGCCGCCGAACTGACGCTCCTCGGCGAAGGGCCGATGAGACATCGGCTCGAAGAAAAGATCCGATCGCTCGATATGACGGAATCGGTGCGGCTCGCGGGGGGGGTCGACGATCCGTCAATCATGTTAAGAGACTCCGATTTGTTTATTTTGCCGTCGAATGAGGAGGGGATGAGCGTGGCGTTATTGGAGGCGACGGCGCTCGGGATTCCGATCGTCGCCTCGGCGATTCCGGGGAACCGCGCGATCGTCGACGACGGCGTTCACGGACTTCTCGCCGATCCCGCCGACCCCGCGGCGCTCTCGGGCGCGATCGAACGCTCGCTCGACGATTACGAACATTCGA
>JAKBCQ010000266.1 GCA_021807585.1 Planctomycetota bacterium
GTTTTTGGAGGCGCTCGATCGCGTCGGCGAGATCGCCAAGGTTTCGTTCAACTTTCACACCGGCGACGGATCGATTGGGTTGACGGGCGCCGCTCCGATGAAAAGTAAGTTCACGGCGTATAGCGGTCCGTTTCGCGTTGTTCTCAATCAGTTTACGTCGATGCGAGATTATGTCACCGATACCGGTTCTTCGAACGCGGTTTTCGAGGTTGTTTGGGAGCCGAGGATTCGACCGATGTTGATGTCGTTAAAGGGGGAGGATGTCAAGATTTTGGACGATTCGGGTAAGGCGGTCGAGGCGAGGATCATGAAGGAATCGGACGAGACGGTGCTTCGACCCGAGAATCCCGCGGCCGAGGTGAATATCGCTTTAAATCTTCCCGATCGATCGGCGAAGACGCTGAAATCGATGCGCGTGAAAACCGAGGTGACGATCCCCGCGGCGCTTAAGACGTTTCACTTCAAAGACCTGACGGCGCGGAAAGTGAAGCATAAACAGGGTGATATCGAGGTGATTCTGGAATCGACCGAGGTCGACGAGCAGGTTTGGAAAATCGGCTTGACGGTCGTTTTTCCGGGCGAGGGTCCGGCGTTTGAGAGCTATCGGCAGGGGTTGTTCAACAACCGGATCTGGTTGCAGAAGCCCGACGGGTCAAAATTTGAGCACAACGGAGGATTTAACAACACCGCATCCGACGGCGGCAGGCTCGGCTTCGAGTATCTGTTCGTCGAGGCGCCGGGGAAACCCTCGGATTACACGCTCGTTTACGAAACGCCGAGCAAAGTGCTGACGATCCCCCTCGAATTTGAATTCAAGGATGTAACGCTCCCTTGAAACAAAGATATTATTACGTTAATACGCAAGCACATAAACGATTAGGATGACGAGGATTGAACGGGCCGTCGCGGCTTGCGGAACCGTGCGACGTCGACGCCGAGCTTGGCGATTTTGCGTGTGAGTCCGAGTCGCGACATGCCGCTGTGTTTGGCGCAGCGGGCGATGTTTCCGCGGTATTTCTCGAGCAGTTTGGCGAAATAATCGCGTTCGACGCGTTCGATGAGTTCGGCGGTGATTTCGGTGAGTTTGCGATCGATATCGATCAAGGGGGTGGTTGTTCTGCTGGTGGAGAGTTTGGGAGCGACGGTTGCGGGGAGCGAATCGCGATCGATGACGGCGGTTTGAGACATCGCCGCGGCGGCTTTGATCGCGTTTTCGAGTTCGCGGACGTTTCCGGGCCAGGGGTGCGCGAGCAGGTCGCGCATCGCGTCGGGGTCGATCTCGCGCGGGGATCGTCCCGCGGGATCGGCGTGAATCTTTAAAAAATGCATGGCCAACAACGGGATATCCTCGATCCGTTCGCGTAGCGGGGGGAGGTCGACTCGAACGACGTTGATTCGATGAAACAGATCGGCGCGGAATCGGCCTTTGCGGACCTCTTCGTCGAGGCGTTTGTTGGTCGCCGCGATAATTCGGATATCTACATGAATTGGATCGTTACCTCCGACACGAGTGAACGATCGATTTTGCAAGACGCGGAGGAGTTTGGCTTGAAGGTTGAGCGAGACCTCGCCGATTTCATCGAGGAAGATGGCGCCTCGGTGGGCGAGTTCGAACCGGCCGATTTTGCGGCGTTCGGCGCCCGTGAACGCGCCTTTTTCGTGGCCGAACATTTCGGTTTCGAGCAACGATTCGGCGGGCGCGGCGCAGTTGAGCGCGACGAGTGGTTGATTGCGTCGGTTGCTTGTCTCGTGGAGCGCACGCGCGGCGAGTTCCTTGCCGGTTCCGGTTTCGCCGTGGATCAAGACGGTCGATCCCAGCGGCCCGACCTGTTCGATCAGGTCGAACACGCGGCGCATCTTGGGGCTTTTGGAGACGAGGTCGTGGAAGCTGTCGTTCGAGCGGATCCGTCGCCGGAGCGTTTCCATTTCGTCCGAGAGGAGTCGGCGATCGAGCACGCGCGAGACGACGACGCGAAGCTGATCGATATCGAACGGTTTGGTGAGGAAATCATCGGCGCCCGCTTTCATCGCCTCGACCGCGACTTGAATGTCGCCGTGTCCCGTCAGCACGATCACGCCGAGCGGGAGCTTCTCGCGGCGCACGGTCTCGAGTAATTCGATCCCGTTCATTCCAGGCATTTTGATGTCGGTGATCAAGAGCCCGAACGGTTCGGCGCGCAAGGCGTCGAGAGCGGTCAAACCGTCGCCTTTGGTCTCGACCTCGAAGCCGTCGCGCTCCAAAATAAACTTGATATGTTCACCAAAAAGCGGCATGTCGTCCGCTACGAGGATGCGTCGTTTCATCGGTTCCTCCCTGGGTGCGATCTCGGCGCCGGTCCTTGGTTTCGGTGATCGACCTTCGCGGGGCGGGTCGACCGATTGACGATCGTTCGCGAATCGGATCGATCGCTCGCGGTTTCGTCGAGCTTTCGCGATTCGGCGGCTGCCGACCGATCGAGATCGAGCCCGCATGAGCCGGAGCCGTTCGATCGACTCACACGGGAAGCGCTCGAGGCGGTCAATTTTAGCCGGCTCGCCGAAGACGCACAAAAGCCGGCATGAATCAGCCGGCAGTAGCTGAAGGTCTCATTTCGATCGCGGATTTTCAAGCGGAGAGTTTGGAGGGTTCGGTTTTTTCGGCTCGGCGGGCTTGCGTTTGATGATTCCTTTGTTTGTCATCTCTTCGAAGTTCGCGGGAGCGATGAAGGGCATCGCCGTTTTTCGTCTTCCACCCGTCAGCGTCACCTCGATCGGTTTGAGGTTTCTGGGATCGATCGAGTAGATCTTACGCACCTCGTTCGCCCCCCCCTCGTGGAGGATCGTTTCGAGTTTGACGTCGGACGCGGGGTTCTTTTTCAAATCATTAACAACCACGTCGATTCGAATGGTGTACACGCCGTCGAAGCCGCGTGGACATACGTAAAGTTCATCGGGGTGTTTGCCGTAGCCGTTTTTGATCATCGCTCCGCCGAACACGGTGCGGGGGGTCATGTAGCACGCGGTGGCGCCCAACGGCTCGTCGATCAAAAGATCCAGATCGGCGTATCCTTTCCAGGTCAAACGGACGACGAGATCGCGAATCAGCGATTCTTTGAGTCGATCGAGGAGGATCTTCGCCTCCTTCTCGTCGTGCTGAAGCTTGAGGTTTTCGGCAAGTTCTTCGACCGAGGCGCTCGCCCGCTTGCGTACATCGTCGTCGATTCCCATCCACCCCAATGAGAGCAACCGATCGACGTTCCAGGCCATGAAGTCGGCGTCGCGCCTCCGCTTGGCGAGTTCGATACCCATCAAAAGCGGCTCGCCGCGATGCGGTACTTTCTCGGCGACTTTCTTGATCATATCCGAAATCGCAACCTCACGGCCGGGAGGGCCCGCGACTTCGCCGTAATTCCGCAGCATCAATAAATCCACAACGCTCAACATCGCGTTGGGGTCATCGCGCCGCTGCGATAATTCCGCGGCCCAATCGAGCGATTCCTTCACCTCGCTCCGCGGACCCTGATTGAATTCGATCGCCACCGCAAGTTGCTCGTACATCCACGGCTCGGCGAATTTTCCATGAAAAGTCAAGTATGCCTTGATAATTCCTTCGATCTCGGCGTATTCGGTCGTCGGTTTCTTTTCGCCGTTCTTCTTGGCTTCTCCGATCGCACGTCGCCAGTCCGAGAGCGTTTCCAGGAGCATTCGGGGCGAATCTTTGTGTGTTCGGTAATAATCGCTCCAGCGTGTGAAGGCGTCGCGTGCGGTATGCGTGGGAGTTCTGACGGCCGATTTGAGCGATTCAAACGGCACGACTCGGATCGATTTTGTCGCGGGGCTCGCGGGGACGGGCTTTTTCAAGAAATTTGAGCGTGCATTTGCCGGCGGGGAAATGAGTTTGGGACCGGGCGCGGCTTGCGCGCCTCGGTCCCCAGAGGATTTCATGTTTTTCTCTTCAGAACGGAGGCCGTTCAGAAGCTGTTTTTTTTTACCGAGTAGGCCGATTGCGGATCGACGGCGCCCGAGTTGGAGTCGGTATCGGACGGCGGGATCGACATCATACCGCCGCCCATGCCGCCCATCATACCGCCGCCCATGCCGCCGCCCATACCGCCGCCCATGCCGCCGCCCATCATTCCGCCGCCGCCCATGCCGCCGCCCATACCGCCGCCCATGCCGCCGCCCATACCACCGCCGCCGCCGCCACCCATAAGCAACGACAAGGGGATGATCGACAGGTCGGCGACGGGATACACGCGGATCTCGGTGGGCGTGTCTTCCGAGTTTTCGTATGTGATCGTCAGCAGACCGTCTTTCACGGTGTAAACGAGCCCAAGCTGCTTAAGCAACAATTTGAGCGTCGTCTTCAAAGGAACGCCTTCGAGATTGAGCGACACCGTCGAAGCCATCGTTTTATCGGCTTCGCTCAGTCCGATTGGATCGACATAAATGGGGATGCCGTTATCGTTGGGGCCTTTGGTGGCGTTCTTGACGTATTCGAGGACCTCCTCGAGCGGGGTGTCGTTGGGGAACGGCATCGACACGGGTTCTTTCAGCTTATCGAGGATCGACTGCGTTTTGGGATCGCGATAAAGCAAGTCGACCGCGGCGCCGTACTTTTTGACCCGTTTTTCCGAGATCACGCGGAACTTGTCGGCGGGGGGATATTCGATCGTGATCGTATCGGGGAACGGAACCGCGGCGCGATCGACGTCGATCAAAGTCGCCATGAAGCGGAATTCCTTCACCTCTTCAAACGCCATCGTTTGCGCCAGGAACATCTCGCCTTGAGAGACGAACACTCCCGCTCGGGGAGCGAGCGAGAACGGCTCGAGCGCACGAGCGTTCTGCGCCTGGAGCCTCGCCTGATAGAACGGGTCGATCGCCGCGGCGATATCGCCCAAACCGCCGTTCAATAAAACGTTAAATTGACCTTGATACATGAGCGCGTCGAATTGAATCATCAACGTTCCCGCGGTCTGCTGGTTCAGCATGACGCGGTCGAACTCCTCGACGCGACGTTGCGAATCCGCCGCGAGCCGCATCTCTTCAAGCTTGTCGGCGTCGATCCGTTCCTCCTCGCGGAGCGCGAAGGCGTATTGATTCTCGACCTCTCGCAACAAGGAAGATCGAACCGATTCGGGAACCTGAGTCGACGATTGAACCAACATGCGTGCCAGCCGCAACGTGCTCAAGGCCGCTTCCGAGTTACGCTCGCGCTCCATCATCTCGCGCGCTCGTCCCATGCGGTTATGAACATCATTAGTAAGTTGTTGGACCGACACCTGTTCCAGTCTTTGAGTCTCCTCGATCGTCGC
>JAKBCQ010000267.1 GCA_021807585.1 Planctomycetota bacterium
TTCGCCTCTCCCCGAAGGCCCCCCGTCGATTCCCGCGGCGCCCACTCCCACTCCCCCGGCGGTCGACGCCCCCAAATAACGCGTACGATCACAAACCCAAGCGACGATCGAAGAACCGGCGATCCCCGTGTCGTCGGTTCTTCAATTTCGGTCGCCTAAAAACGACGACCCGCCGCCGCTCGGTCCGCGACCCGCCGCCGCTCAGTCCGCGACCCGCCGCCGCTCAGCCCGCCATAAACAATCGATGATTAACTCTTTTGTTTATGAAACACGATCCCCGGATCGTCGGGACCGCCGCCGACGATCTTGAAATCGAGCGTTTGATTGTCTTTGAGCCCGACCGAACCCACCATCGGCGGGCTCTGGCTTTTGGTCTGCGCGAGCGTCAGCAGATCGGACCCGAGCGTGTATTCCCCCTGGAATTCGCGAACCCCCGTTTTGTCTTCCACCTTCCACGCGAATTGATTGTTCGATTCGAGCCGAAGCGTGATCGTCGTGTCGGCGTTGGGACTCCCCGTCCACGTTCCGATCAAAAGATCGGGCTTGATGGTGCTCTTGGGGGGCTCGGGAGGCGCGGGAGGCGTGTCCGATGCCGGATTCTTGGCGAGCTCGGCCTTCTTCGTAAACGCGTGAGCCAGCTTCTTTGAGAGCGAATCGTTGGGCAGCAGCCGCGAAACCTGCTCGAATTGCCCGATCGCCGCCGAATCGTGCCCTTCGACAAGGTAATGATAAGCCAACACGAATCGAGCGGGCGCAGAACTCGGTTTCGACCGACAATACGCCTCAAGCGTGCGCAACTGCTCGGTGTAAACCTCGACTCCGGGATAAAGGCCGATCAAAGTCGTCCAGTCCCAACCCGGGCCGACCGCCAGAATCGCGTACAAATCGGCCGCGGCCTGATCGTATTTACCCTGCGCGTAAAGCACGAGAGCGCGGAACTGACGCATCTCGCTGTCATTCGGAGCGAGCGCCGTCGCCGAATCCGTTAGGCTTAAAGCGGTATCATATTTTTGATTCTTGAAAGCCTCGCGCGCCTGCTCGAAAAGCGCGACCGCCTGCTCCTCGGCGGTCTGATCGACGGGCGCGGCGGTCGCGTTGATCGGTTGGCTGTAATCATAACCTTGCGCTTGCACAGGTTGATTCACGACGACGGGCTGTTGAACGATCACGGGCTGTTGTTGAACCATGTAAAACGGGTTGTAATACGGCGAATACCCCCACGAATAAAGCGAAGGCCCGTACAGCCACGAAGCCAACCCCAGCCCCCCCCAGCCCAAACCGGGGCCGTAGAAACCGCTCCCCAATCCCCAACCGGGATAATAACCGCCGCCGAACCAACCGCGATTGTACAACCCGCCCCCCCAGCCGTACCCGCCGTTCCAATACCCGTGAACCCAGTTCGAATGATAACCCCAATACGGATTGCGCCACCCCGACGACCATCCGTTGAAGTTATAATTATTAAAGCGGTTGAACGACTGATTTTGTACGAATCGGTTCTGACCGAATCCGTTCTGACCGAATCCGTTCTGATTGAAATTGTTTCTTTGAAAGTTATTGCCGCCGAATTGATTGCGATTCCCCTCGAATCCGCGATTGATCGCCCCGGGCTGGTTGAACCCGCCGACGCGATTCCCCTCGAAACCGCGATTGAACGCCCCGGGCTGATTGAACGCGCTCACTCGGGGCCCTTCAAAACCGCGGTTCATTCCGCCGAAACTGGTCGCGGGACGCGCCGCGAAACCCCCGTGATATCCCTCCATTCCGCCGCCTCGAAAGCCGCCCCCGCCGCCTCGAAAGCCGCCGCCCCCCCCGCCGTGAAAACCGCCCCCGCCGCCGCGCCCCCCCGCCGCCTCAACCGAGGGAGCGATCAAAATCAAAGCCGAAACCGCCGCGACGATCCCGTGCAGGCTCGAGCGAGTCATGTCGTATCTCCTTTGATGCACAACATTATATTTGGATTCTTGTATAATGAGCCCCTCGCCGATCACCGAGCCGGCGGCGAAGGCGGCTCGCGAACCAGCGTAAACTCGCGCGAGTCGGCGACCACGCGACCGCCGATCGTCCGATCGATAATCTTCCATTTAGCAATATGAGAATTCACTTTCTCAATCACCTGCGTACCCGTTTTGACGACTCCGTCCGCGGTCGACAGATGGAATTTGACGAGCGTGCGATCGCCGTCGCGGGTCCAGTACCCCTCGCCGTGTCCCCCGTCGGACGCGAACGTCCACGAACGAATCTGTTTGCGAATCGGATCCCAGCCGATCCGCTGCTCCCCCGTCGTCGCCCGCTTGTCGACGAGCTCGACGTTAAATTGACGAATCAAAAAGTTTTTGTCCTCCGACCAGCGACACGTCGTGTGAATCGTCCCCTCTTCGCTCTCGTCGACCCACGTCCCGATCATCCACTCAAGCTCCTTCAACCGATCGTGCGCACTGATCGGCCGATCGGCGTGATCGCGCACCAGCGACTGCAACCAACGTCCGTTTTGTTTTACATATAAAACGGTATACGTTCCCGTTTCGGCCGCGGGATCGCCCGGAATCGTCGTGATCGTCCGTCCCCGCTCGAGCGCCACGTCGCCCGTGACGAACCGCAGCGCCTCGACCTTGATCTCGATCTTGATCCCCGGGTTCTCGACGAACGTCGCGGCGAAATTCGCCTCGATCGCCTCCTTGCCGCGTACGACCTCGCCGACCTCGTCGACGACCTCGGCGTCCTCGGTAAACAAATTCATCAGTTTTTTCGCGTCCCCGGCGTTGAACGCCGCCACAAACTCGGCGACCGTCGCTCGGACCGCGTTCTCGAGTTCGGGTTTGTCCGTCAAAGGCGCGGCGGCCGCGGCTTGAGCCGGCTTCGCCGCCGGTTGGGCCGCGTCGGCCCCGGGTCGGGCCGGATTAGACCCGGGTTGGGCCGTTTGCGCCCCGGCTTCAGCCCCGGGCCCCTCGGCCTTCGACGAACCCGCCGCGAAACCGACCGCCGTGATCAACGAAATAATGATCGCCGGTAGATTAGATTGCATCATGTGCTCATCCTCCTAACGAAATCGACCGCTCTCGATGGCCCCGCGTCGTTCGGTCGATCGACTCGGTCGTATCGATCCGCGCAAAGGTTAACCGATATCGACCGTCGACGCGAGCCGAACGAATCAAACAGGATCATCGAGTTCAAGAAACGATAGGATCAAAATCGGGCGAAAGCGGGCGACGCCCATACGATCGCCGTCCGACCTCAATGAACGACACGTCGGCCCGAGATCATCCGCAAAATGAAGATGAACAGACACGCGCCGATCACCGATACGACGATGCTGCCCAGAAATCCCGTCGTCCCCGTATCGGTGACTAAAAAGCCGAAGACGATCCCGCCGACGAACGAGCCGACAAGACCGACGATCAAATCGCCGATGATCCCGTATCCGCCCCCTTTCATCAAAATCCCCGCGAGCCATCCCGAAATCAGGCCGACGAGAATCCACATAATCACCCCGCCGGGAGACAACACGATCGCAGCCGTCATAAACTCTTGCATGATCAAACCCCTTGTGCTGTGTAACGTCGCTAAATGACACGGTCGAATAACAATGCAAACGCCGCGCCAAAAACAAGCGAGAAATCACCCGCCCCTCTCCGCGGCCCAACGTCGAAGTACGCCGCGCAGGGCGATCGATTCCTCAATCAATCCAAACTCCCATGAATTCAAAAGATAAAAATAAAATAAAATATGATTATTCAAGTGAATTTCACCGCGGGTCGATTTCTCGCGTCGCTCACGCCGGCTTCATGAAATATTGATATTCGCGGACGTCTCTTGCCAATCCAAGTCGCGACGCGATAAACTGCTTCGTGTTCTCGCCGAACGCCCCCGAGGAACCCGAGGAACGCACTCGATCATGAAGCCGACCGACGCGAGCCGATCGTCCTCTCGATCGCGGCGCAACGCGGCGATCACGCTGGCGTTGCTCACCTTCGGCTACGCGGGTTATTACCTCTGTCGATCGAACCTTTCGGTCGCTCAACCGTTGATCGTGGGGGAGCTCGTCGCGGGGGGAATGTCGGCCGATCAGGCCAAACGCGAGATGGGATCGATCATCTCGCTGGGAACGCTCGCGTACGCGATCGGGAAATTCCTCGGCGGAGGGCTCGGCGATTCGCTCGGCGGCCGTCGCGTCTTCCTCATCGGAATGGCGGGAGCGATCGCCTGCACCATCGCGTTCCCCCTCGGCGGGTCGATCCCCGTCTATCGCGCCGCCTGGATCGCCAACCGCCTCGTCCAATCGATCGGCTGGCTCGGGCTCGTCAAGGTGTGCGGACGCTGGTTTCCCGAAAATCGCCGCGGCCGTGTCATGGCCTTCGCCAGCCTCAGCTTCCTCTTCGGCGATTCGATCGCACGTCGCTTCATGGGAGAGCTTATCAAACATCAGTTCACATGGAAACATGTATTTTTCGCCGCGGCGGGGGTCCTGTTCGTATTATTTCTTATTAATTATTTATTCTTACACGAATCCCCCTCGGAGACGGGAGACGTCGAGCCTTCGGGAGGCGTCGATTCGGTCTTCGGCGTCGCGGGGAACGAGGTCGATCCCGCGTCGATCGGTTCGTTGCTCAAACCGTTGGTGCGCAGCCCGGGGTTTCTCCTCGTTTGTCTCGTATCGTTCGGTTACACGCTGCTGCGCGAAACCTTCAATTCGTGGACTCCCACATATTTCGTCGAGTCGGTCGGGTTGTCGCAGGCCGAAGCCGCCAGTCAAAGCGCGCTGTTTCCATTCTTCGGCGGCGTTTCGGTGCTGATCGCGGGTCGGCTCGCCGATCGAATCGGCCGCGCCGGACGCGCGTCGATTCTGCTCGCGGGGCTCGTTTGCGGCGGCGTCCTCCTGTTCGCTCTCGGCCGAATCGACTTCCACGAATCGAAAACCGCTCCCGTCGCGCTCGTCGCACTCGTCGGCTTCGCATTGATCGGTCCTTATTCATATATGGCGGGAGCGATCGCGCTCGATTTCGGCGGCAAACGCGGAGCGGCGACCGCATCGGGGCTGATCGACGGCTTCGGCTATCTGGGAGGAATCCTCGCGGGAGAAACCGTCGCGCGGATCCTCGTCGGACGCGGCTGGAATGCGGCGTTTCAGACGCTCGCCGCGGTCGCGTGGATCTCGGCGGGCGCCGCCGCGGCGCTCGTCGCGGTCGAATCGGCGCGGAAGCGCCGCATAATCCCCCTCGAAGCCGCCGGCGCCGACGTGCCCGCTTCGTGATATCTTGACGTCAGCGTATCGGATTATCTTTATGTACTTTGA